>NZ_JBXEJO010000010.1:0-145960 GCF_056837965.1 Bradyrhizobium ferriligni | reverse complement strand
CACCTAGGCAAGTTGGGCAGATTGGTGCAGTTGATAAGACCGCCACCGCCGCAAGCACGCAGATTGGGATGACCGGCACAGTCGAGGGTGTCGCGCAAATACCAGGCTTGCGGGTTGCTGGAGTCGACGCTCGAACGATACAGCGAATATTGGTAAGGGCCGGCCAAGACCGGGTGAGACAGGCTGAAGGCACCAGCCGTCGTCGTCGCACCATTGATCGCGTCGACGACAAGGATGCCGTTGCCGGTGGTGAGCGCGCCGCCACCAGTCGTGTTCGCGATCTTCAGAGACGTGTTGCCGGCTGCCGTGCCGCCGTTGATGACGAGCTTGTCGGAGGGCGAACCGTCGGTGCCGAGGTACGTATTGAGCCCGATGGTACCGCCCTGGCCGACGTAGTTGACCGCCGTCAACGTCTTGTAGCTCGACAGCTGCGTCGGATCGCCGACGGGCGACGTGAACTGGATCAGGCTCGACGCGTTGACCAGATTGGTGACGTTAGAGTTGCCGGTCATGGTCCAGAGCGAATTGTTTTTCAGCGCGACGCTCGAGGTGCTGCCGGAGTCGGTGAGCGCAACACCCTGCAAGGTGGAACTGTCCGCGACGAGGTTGAGCGTAGAGCCGCCGCTGACGTTCAGCCATTGATTGTTGTTCACGACCGCAGTCACGCCGGTCAGGCTCACGCCGCTGGTGCCGCCTGGCGCGGCGATCGACGCACCGTTCGGACTGGTCATGGTGACTCCAGAGAGCGTCGCAGCACCGCCACTTATGTTGAGCGCGTTGGCATCGGCTCCATTGGCCGTCAGTGAGCCCCCGGTCATGCTCAGCGTACCGCCGCTCGTCACGCCGGCCGCATGGGTGCCTGCGCCTGATGTGGTGACCGTCGTGTTGCCGTCGAGCGTGACGCTGCCCGAATTGTCGGCCTGTACGCCGCGGCCTCCGCTGCTGTTCGGAACGGTTACCGTCACGCCGCTCGCCGTGAGCGTGCTTCCGGCACCGCTCGCCTGCAGGCCGATCTCGCCGCCACCACTGCCCGTCGCGGCGACACTGCCTCCGCTCAAGGTGATCGCGCCGCCGTCGAGTGCCTTGGCGCCGACATCGCCGCCGCCGCCGGCGACCGTGACCGCGACGCCGGTCGCCGTGATCGTGCTCCCTCCAGATTGCGCCAGCAGGCCGGTCTCCCCGCCGCCATTGCCCTCGACGGAGACAGTTCCCCCGTTGAGCGTGACGGTCCCGCTCGTGTCCGCGCGCGCGCCGACATCGTTGCCACCGCCACCGGGCATCGAGACGGTTGTGTTTGCCGCACCAACCTTGCTGCCGGCACCGGTCGCCCACAGACCTGTATTGCCGCCGCCACCCGCAGCGTAGGTGATCGAGCTATTCTGCATGGCGATCAAGCCGCCATTGGCCGCCTTTGCGGCCACATTATTGCCGGCGCCGTTGAGGCTTACTGCAAGTCCCGACGCGTTGATCCCGCTGCCTGATCCATCGGCAAGCAGCGCGGTGCCACCACCGCCAAAAGCCGGATTAATGGCGGATCCCGATTGAAAGACGATCGTGCCACCGCTCTGCGCGGACGCGGCCGTACTCCAGTTACCGTTGATGCTGGATCCTGAGCTGAAGATGATAGAGCCCAATGTATCGGCCAGACCGCCGATGCTGCCGCCATTGTTGGGATTGATGGTGACGTTGTTGGTCGTGATCTGAGTGGTGTCGTTGCTGGCGTGAATGGCGGGTGTCCCCGTGAGTGTTGTGCCTGACGCAATTGTGCAGATCCCCATCGTGAGCGTGACGGTGGAGCCGGCTGCCACGGTGCAAGTTTGAGCCGTCGCCGTGCCGATCATGGTGCCCGATGCGATCAAGGCGAGAGCGGCGAACCGGAACCGGCTGCGACGGGCCGCGACACAAGGTCTCGGCTTTTTCCTGAAGAACTGGACCAATGATTGCAGGGCGGCGCGCATTGACGCCTGTTCCCTGCAATTGCGCGCGCGAGATCCAAGGAGAGTCGAGCCGGTAAAGCACTTCATTTTGCGCCGCCTTCCAAACCTGTCGTTCTCAACAACGTCAAATTGAAAAGAACGGGTTGCTGGGTCGCGGTGCAAAAGCAGGAGCGGCTACAATTCAAGATCGCAAATCATCATCAGACTATCAGGACGAAGATCAACTCGAATGTTGCGAGCAGCGATGTGCGCTGCCGTTTGTTGGCAGTTGATGCTTTCTCACCACACAACTCATGCAGTTTGTGCCAAATGTCGCGTGCACGTCCGACGCAACTTGGCGCGGTCATCGTGCAGTTCCGCGATGACGCAATCTTTCATCAATTTGGATTCTCGCTTCTGTCTCGGGAGTCGCCTGACGAATGGAATTGCTGACACGTCGCTTGGGCATTGATCGCGGCATCCTTGCTCGCCGCGACTCCCTGCCGCACCCATGCAGCCTCTGCTGAGGTCGGCATTCCAAATCGATCAGCGAGTCACGTCGATTTGATGCTGCGCACGAGATGCGCAGGAACCACTTCCGGAGGTTGCATTTGGTTAGGTGCGAGAAAACGGGAACTCGCAAGCCAACTTGCAGACTTGGCATTCAGTCATGCCAAGCTTCGCAAGCGTCGAAAGCAAACCAAATCCAGGGAGCAAGCCATGATGAGTCTAAGAGTTCTTGGCGCGGCCGTGATAGTGGCGTCCGCAGTTTCGAGCCCCGCGTCGGCGCAAGCGGTCTTCTCCAACCCGGCCGCCTGTTCAGCTCAATTCGCCAGCGCCAACTGCCTCAATAGAGGAGCCGGGAGCCCGTACGACAGCAGGCGGGGCTATTATCAGCGGCGAACCGCCTATCGCGAGCCGGTGGGACCGGTGGGGGCCGCCGCCGGCGTGGCGGGCGCTGCCGTCGGAACAGCCGCGGCGATCGCAACCGCTCCCTTCGGCGGCTGGCGCAATTCCTACGCCGCATACGGCGCCTACGATCGGCCCGCCGCATATGGCGACTACTACGCGTGGAACGGCGACTGGAACAGCTACGCGTCGCACAATGGGATCGTCTGCAGGCCCGGCACCACTTTCAAGGGGTCCGACGGACTCCAGCATCTCTGCCAATAGGCCCTCTGCCCGCGGGCTAATCTACCCAGGCGGCCTGCAAGGGCCGCCTGCTTCCTGCCCTGTCGCTAACGGCGGCGTCGTCACCGGCGCGGCTGCAGCTCGCGTTCGCGCGTAAGTCGTCGACGCTTCGATTGCTGATTACGGTAGCGTCAAAGGTGATGGTGCCCAGGGGCGGGATCGAACCACCCGGCTTCGCCCTTCGGGCTACGCCGGGACGAGCGTCTGCGTGGAGGGATGGCTGGCTACGATCGCATCGGGGGGAATGGCGCGCCATTCAGAATAAAAATTCGAACTCATATGTTATTGAAGTAACTATATAATTTAAGGCGTCAGCGCATGAACCGCGTGCTCGGATCTCTGCAACAGCAGTCCACTCGCGAGAGGCCGGATACATTTATTCAACTGAAATCGTCACCCACGATGTCACGACACCGTGCATGGACGGGGTGGACCACACATGCCGTCCAGACCATGGCGTCGGCCGGCAACCGCTTCAGCCGTGTTCTCGTCCTCCAGCGTCTTCAGCCGCTTGGCCTTTGACAACCTCCCTCCATCCCGCCGAACTTCGCTCTTCATTTGTAGATGCTGGCGTCGCTGACGCCATGCTTGCGGCAGATCGGCGGCCGAAACGTCGGCCTCATGCTCTTTCAAAATTCCGATGATCTGCTCTTCCGAAAGGCGGCTACGCTTCCGTGGTCGGTCCTCGTGCGGCGCGTCATCACTGCAGTCCGCGTCGTAGCGTCGCATCATTCCGAACATTCTTGCCAAACCCCCGCGCAAGACTTTGACTTGTTCCAATAAAAAAAGCGCCGATCCGCAAAGAATCGGCATTCCAAGGGGGAGGAGGCAGCCATGAGCAAATCAAACAAGGGCAGCACTTCGAGCCGCCGCGGCTTTCTCAAGGTCGCTGCTGCGGGGGCCGCCGCGACGGTAGCCGCGCCGAGCGTCGTCAGCGCCCAGGGGCCTATCAGCATGCGCTGGCAAAGTACCTGGCCGTCAAAGGACATTTTCCACGAATACGCCCTCGACTACGCCAAGAAGGTCAACGACATGACCGGCGGCGAGCTCAAGATCGAAGTGCTGCCGGCAGGCGCTGTCGTGCCCGCCTTCGGGCTGCTCGATGCCGTCTCCAAGGGCGTGCTCGACGGCGGCCATGGCGTGCTGGTCTATCACTACGGCAAGCAGACGGCGCTGGCGCTCTGGGGCTCGGGACCGGGCTTTGCGATGGACGCCAACATGCTGCTGGCCTGGCACCGCTATGGCGGCGGCAAGGAGTTGCTCGCAAAACTTTATGAATCGATCGGCGCCAATGTCGTCTCGTTCCCCTACGGTCCGATGCCGACCCAGCCGTTCGGCTGGTTCAAGAAGCCGATCACCAAGCCCGACGACGTCAAGGGGCTGAAGTTTCGCACCGTCGGAATCTCCATCGACGTGTACTCAGGGATGGGCGCGGCCGTGAACGCGCTGCCCGGCGGCGAAATCGTGGCTGCCATGGACCGCGGCCTCTTGGACGCGGCGGAATTCAACAACGCCACCTCGGACCGCGTGCTCGGCTTCCCCGACGTCTCCAAGGTCTGCATGCTGCAGAGCTATCACCAGAACGCCGAGCAGTTCGAGATCACGTTCAACAAGGACAAGTACAACGCGCTGCCGGAGAAGATGAAGGCGATCATCGCCAACGCGGTGGACGCGGCTTCGGCCGATATGTCGTGGAAGGCGATCGACCGCTACTCCAAGGACTATGTCGAGTTGCAGACCAAGGACAACGTCAAGTTCTACAAGACGCCCGACGCCATCCTGAAGCAGCAGCTCGAGATCTATGATGGCGTGGTGAAGAAGAAGGCGGCGGAAAATCCCCTGTTCAAGGAGATCGTGCAGTCGCAGATCGAGTTCGCCAAGCGCGCGACGCAGTGGGAGCAGGACACGGTGGTGAGCCGCCGCATGGCCTACGATCACTATTTCGGGCCAAACGCCGCGGCCAAGAAACTCTGATGGCGAGATAAAGCCCGCAAGGCGCCGTCCGCTCCCCGACGGTGCCCTGTGCTATGCTGGGATCGTTTCTTATGCCGAACCGTATCACATGAGCGTACAGCGTTTGCTGCACACGATCGACGGCATCTCCACCTGGGTCGGCAAGGCGACCGCCTGGCTGATGATCGTCCTGATGAGCGTCGTCTGCATCGAGGTGTTCAAGCGTTATGCCGTGAACATGCCGACGGCATGGATCTTCGACGCCGAGAACATGCTGTATGGGTCGCTGTTCATGCTGTGCGGCGCCTATACGCTGGCGCAGAACGCCCATGTCCGCGGCGACTTCCTGTACTCCTCGATGCGCCCGCGCACGCAGGCCGCGCTCGACCTCGTTCTCTACTTCGTCTTCTTCATCCCGGGCATCGCCGCGCTGATCTATGCCGGCTACTTCTACGCCGCGGACTCCTGGCACATCAACGAGCATTCCAACGTCACGGCGGACGGCCCGCCGGTCTACCACTTCAAGACCGTCATCCCGATCGCAGGCGCGCTGATCATGCTGCAGGGGATCGGCGAGATCATTCGCTGCATCGTGTGCCTGAAGACCGGCGAATGGCCGAGCCGGCTCGCCGACGTCGCCGAGACCGACGTCATCGGGGAGCAGCTCGCGCACTCTGAATTCGTGGACGAGGAATCGCGCAAGCTCGCCATCGAGGGCGCGGCGCGCATCGATGAAATGGCGCGGCAGCGCGGCATGGGCGGGGACCTGAACACATGAGCGATCCCGCGCTCGGCCTGTTGATGCTGACGCTCATCGTCGTCGTCATCATGATGGGCTTTGCCACGGCGTTTACGCTGATGGGCCTTGGCATGTTCTTCGGCTTCATCGCCTTCTACGACCCGTCGCAGAACTGGACGCACAACAAGGTTTTCGAGCTGATGGTCCAGCGCACCTACGGCGCGATGACCAACGACGTGCTGATCTCCATCCCGTTGTTCGTGCTGATGGGCTATGTGATGGAGCGCGGCGCCCTCGTCGACAAGATGTTCTATTCGATCCAGCTCGCCTTCCGCCGCCTGCCCGCCTCGCTCGCGGTTGCGACCCTGATCGTGTGCACGTTCTGGGGCATCGCCTCCGGGCTCGTCGGCGCGGTGGTGGTACTGATGGGCGTGATCGCCTTCAACCCGATGCTGCGCGCCGGTTATGACGTGAAGCTCGCCTCCGGCGTCATCACCGCGGGCGGCACGCTCGGCATCCTGATCCCGCCTTCGGTGATGATCATCGTCTATGCCGCGGTCGCCGGCCAGTCCGTGGTCAAGCTCTATGCGGCGGCGATGCTTCCCGGCTTCTTCCTGGCGTTCCTCTACCTCGTCTATGTCGTGGGCTGGGCGATGATCAACCCGAAGATCGCCCCGCCGCTGCCGGAGGAACAGACCCGCGTCAGCGTGCCCGAATGGATCGGAAATTTCGCGACGCTGTATTCGCCGAATCTGTTCGTCGGCCTGTTCAAGGCACTGCTCTCGCCCGCAAAGGCGAAGACGCTCCGGATCGACGGCAAGCCGATGGGCTATGGCGCGATCGTGCAGAACTTCCTCATTTCGCTGGTGCCGTTCCTGATGACCGCAGCCGCGCTTGGCACGGTCTGGTGGTACGTCGTGATCCACCAGCAGGCCGGCGCCGCGAGCGGAGCCGTCGAAGGCCTGCAGCAGCTCGGCAGCCCCGTCGAGCCGAAGGAGCTGTCGCCCGCCGAAAAGGGACCGGACACCCAGTTCTACATCTGGTTCGCGATATCAGCCGCCGTGCTGGCTGCGTGGACGGCGCGCTCTTACTTGCGCATGGACGGCGAACGTTTCGAAGTGTTGAAGCTCTTGACGTCGTCGGTGATGCCGCTCGGCATCCTCACCGTCGTGGTACTGGGGGTGATCCTGTTCGGCATCACGACCGCGACCGAGTCCGCCGGCGTCGGCGCCGCTGGCGCCTTCATCCTCGCTTTCCACGCCCGCACGCTCGACTGGAAGCGCACCAAGGAAGCGGTGTTCCTGACCGCAAAGACGACCGCGATGGTGTGCTGGCTGTTCGTCGGCTCGGCGCTGTTCTCGGCGGTGTTCGCCATTCTCGGCGGTCAGGCGCTGCTGGAAAGCTGGGTGCTTTCGCTCAACATGACGCCCGTGCAGTTCATGATCTTGTCGCAGGCGATCATCTTCGTGCTGGGCTGGCCGCTCGAATGGACCGAGATTATCATCATCTTTGTGCCGATCTTCCTGCCGATGCTGAAGCACTTCAACATCGATCCGATCCTTTGGGGCACGCTGGTGTTCGTGAACTTGCAGGCCGCGTTCCTGTCTCCGCCGGTCGCGATGTCGGCGTTCTATCTCAAGGGCGTCGCCCCGAAGCACGTTACGCTGAACCAGATCTTCGCCGGCATGATGCCCTATATGCTGATCGTGATCCTGTGCATGGTGATCATGTATCTCTGGCCGGGCATGACGCTGTGGCTGCCGAACTATCTGTACGCGAGTTGAGGCGCAGCGGGGAGCACCGGGCGCCTGTCAAACCGAAATGGTGCCCAGGGGCGGACCCACACGAAACGCATAAGCCATTGAATAAACATGAGATTTTATACATATGGAAATTGCCTACCCATGCTCCTACCCAACGGGGCGGGGGCTGCCGCGGTAAACCGTGAGGATTTAAGTCGATAGCCCTTGAATCGTGGAACCCGCATCTCCACGTTGTGCTTTCCGCTGGCGATGACCTGGCGACACCGGATGTTCGGATCGTAATGGTTCGGATGTTCGCGTTCGGACAACTGATGCGTGATGTAACGTTGCGTATCAGGTGCTTCTCGGTTGACGACTCCAAGTTATTGGGTCGCGGGTAGCTGGCGGGGAACTATGGAGATGCCGTATGCGCAAATTTTTTGCACGTATGGCGACCCTTACCCGCAAGATCGCGGAATGGTTGATACCGGTCCTGACCGTCGTCAATCTTCTGATTGAAATTGTGGGTAAGGTCGCCAACTGCCATGATCGTCAATTACGAGTTCAAATATCGGTCGCGCGGTAAGTGGTTTTTCGTCCCAAATGACAAGTGCGAGCGTCGTGGTCGGCGGATGCTCGCCTACTTCAAGCGCCGCGTCGTATTCCCCGACTACATGTATCACTTCAAAAAGGGCGGTCACGTCGCTGCCCTGCACGCGCACCTGAACAACAATCTTTTCTTCAAAATCGACATCCAAAATTTCTACTACTCGATCGCTAGGATGCGCGTGACCCGCGCACTACGGCAATGGGGCTATCCCGGCGCCAACACCTTCGCGATGTGGTCGTGTGTTCGCAATCCGCTGCCGGGACCGCCGCACGCACTTCCCATCGGCTTCGTACAGTCGCCACTGCTCGCGAGCCTCGCACTCATGAAGTCCGAGGTCGCGGACGCGATCGACCGGGCGATAGCGAACGGCGTGTGTATTTCGGTCTATCTCGACGACTTCATAGGCTCGCACAACGATCCGGTTGTGCTGACGGCCGCCTATGAGGACATCCGCGACACTTGTGTCGCAGCCGGGTTCATTCCCAACCCCGGTAAACTCGTCCCACCACAGGCCGCCATAACAGCATTCAATTGCGATCTCACCAACGGCACGGCGGAAGTGACTGCTGCTCGCATCGCCAAGTACTTCAGTAGGACAGACCGCACACCACGCTCTGACTCGGGATTTGACGAGTACCGGGATCTTGTGCGGTCGCAGAATGTTTAAACAGAAAAGCCGCCCCTTTCGGAGCGGCCTTTCCATTCAGAACAGCCGCACGATCACGGCTACCATCGAAGCCACTTGCGGGGGCACGAGGCACCCGAGGCCGAGACGGTAAACCCTACCGTTTGGCTGACTGGCTTCGAGGACGAGGAAGATGCCCATGACGGGCTCCTGTCATCGTGCGCGGGGTCCTAACTTAGTCGACATCGCGCGTTAAGCCAGCGAGCTGGGGATTTTTGGACGTTTACGAGTCTACCGGTGTCCCCTACACGCTTCGACTATTCCGGTGTCGCGTGGAAACGTAGCAATCGCGAATGCTCCCGCAAGGTGTGAATAGAAGATTCTTTGCAATTGACGATCAGCGAATCGTTCTCTGAAAGTTGCAGGCGAGGATTTGCGTTTCGCGATGTTGCGATCTTACACGTTCCGTCACCTCGCATGACGCCTTGATCTTAGCGTCTACCTATTTCGCCAGCGCAACTTTCAAAGAACGCGCAGGTCGCTTGTTGAAATCCCAATCAATTTGATTTCGGAATTTGTAGTTGAACTTTATCGCTATCTTCGCGGCTTTCTTGCTTACCTTGCGAAGCTCCGCCACTGGCAAGGAGAGATAGGGCCTGTCGGGAAGAATGTAGGCGGACTCAGAACTATTGAAAGTTCTGATGGCGTATAAGGCGTAACGTCGATAATCCATGCGATTAATTGAATCATGGATGAGAAAAAGAGCAACCGTGCCTGCACCCCGTGTGAACTATCAAAGATGGGAATCGAACCACGGACAAATCGGGTGGGTAGAACGCCAGTTCGGTTTCGGCGCTACCCAGACTCCTACCCACATGACGGTCGGTTGTGACTCGTCACTGTGCTCCGTAGCACTTCATCTGGCGTGAGATCGGGAATCGAACCAGGTTGGGAGTAGGAATTATGGTGCCCAGGGAGGGAATCATACGGAACCACCGACATGACGAACCGCTGTTTGTCCTTCGTATGGTGGCGTGAGTGCTTCGCATGATGGCGGAGGTTCGCGGAGATGAGGGAATGGTCTTGTCTTGGCCGATCGGCAAGCCTCCAGGGCGGCCTTTATCGACAGTGCCGCAACGGCCAAATCGGAGAAGCCGATAACGTCCGGGATTGGGCGGCAGCAAGCCGGAACTATCTCCGTAGACAGATCAGGAACGGAATGCCTAGGCACGACTTAGATTCATGAGATCGTCGCTCGCCGTCAACTACACGGCGCATGTCGCGGATAGCCAGAGGGCCTACAGCTGGACCCGCGTGTTCTCAAATACAAGCGCTCGCGCAGATAGTCAAAAGTTCCGGTCTCCAGTTCCATTGAATGAGCAGCCGTGCTCGCAGACGGCGGGAGGGCAGGCGCTTTTCTCTGCCAAAGGAGACTTCGCTATGCCCGACCGCATTGACATAGACCACAAGCACTGCCGAGCGATTCTTAGAGTCATTGGGCAGCAACTGCGCGCGTCGCTGAAGCTTGAGCCGGAACAACCGGAGAGTCTCAGAGCGCAAATCGAACGGCTTCGGGAATTGGAGGAAGGCTCACCAAATCGTTCCCGTTGACGAGCGTGGTGAAAGGGCCGCTGAAGCCGGTTCTTTTTCAGATTGTCCCGTTAAAATGAAAAGAGTGATCTCCGCCAGGAAATTGACGCTCAAAAAGAGGGACCGTCCCCTATGGGTCGAGCGGCAATGCTCTGGCTGATCGAGTGATTTCCGCTTGACCGTCAGACGCTGACATCCGCCCTTATGGACACACACCTTAGTTCAAAGAACCGCCATCGGTCGGCACCACACCTCACTGCGCTTCGGCACGTTTCCACACCGTTTGCAAAATCATTCCAGATGGCGTTCGCGGATTCGCGAATTTCATTTCGCTAGCATCGAGAGACCCGATGAGTGAATAGGCCCGTCAAGAAGATTGGGAAAGTTGATCTTTTGGGAAAGATTGATCCTTCGAGAGAAACCGATGCGGCTTCGAACGGGGGCCGACAGCGTGATCGATCTCTCAGCCACCGATAGACGCCATAGGACCGTGCGTCGATGGCGTAAGTAGATACTCGTCAGGTTCCAGAGTCGGGTCAAATCGGAAAGTATGCGTGGTCGCCGCGTTACAGCGCTGTCGATCCATCTAAGTCCTCCCGAAAGCCGAACGGCGATCTGCCATACATCCAGGCTTGCGGTGCGATTCCGGGAAGTGGCGAGCTCAAGTTGGAGTACTCGATTTCGGGCTTCCGCCATGGCCAGTTCGGTTTGTGCCCGAAGCTCCACGCTGCGGTCGATAGCGCGCTGAGCGCCGTCGAATAGCTCCAAGGACTGTTCACTGAGTGGCTCGGCCATGGCGCACTCCCCTTGCTATGTAGGCGGAGCACAACGGTCTCTCAGCCACCGACGCCCACGGGACAAGCCTTGGCCGGTGACGAGCAGAAAACTACTCCATGTCGCCTCGGTGGGAAAGGCTTTGGCGAACCGAAACTGCCAGTGCTTCGGCCCCGACGGAAACCAGACAACAGTCCAACATCTCCCAGGCGGTGCCGGATGCAGGAGACGGGCTAGCAGCTAGCCACAAGAGCCGCGTCATCGCGATCCAGCCGTCGCACGCTCCGTGATACAGCGAACGAGTAGAAGTGTTTCAGCAGCCGCGGCAGATGTTCTTTATCTTGGCAGCTGTCCGAGCTTCTTCTGCTGCAAACGGGTCTTTGTATGGAGGCCGCCCTGCGTCGCTTTCAACGATTGCTGGTTTTTCCAATTTCGGAGGATAGGTCGCGTCGTAGCAGGCCAGGCGTGCGGTCGTGCCTCCGATGGCGCGACAGTCCGGCTCCCTAGCGATGGCGCTTTGCACACACGCAAACAAAGCCAACACTGCAATAATACTTCGCATCGAATTTCCCTTTTTTGCGCATATGGTCGATTGGCGCATGGTTACGAAATCAAAATCTACTTCCAGGAAGGCCACTCCCATCCGACACTTTCCGAGAAGAGCCAACGGGCATAAAATGTCACTTGTCCCGTCGCAGGCTCCTGCAGTGATCCTTGCGCCACCATCTCGCTGAAATCGAGAGTTTGCTGCCATGGTCCGATCTTTCGGTTCGGCCGCCGCCGCAATTGTCTTGATCTTTCTCGATTCAAGCATAACGCACGCCAGTCTTCATTGCTGAAGAAGCAGTGACGCAAAATAGACATCAAGGCATCGAGTCGAATTCAGCCGGCACCCTACCTGCTCGAAAGAACACAGTCGGCTGATCGTCGTAGTCGTCCGTCTCGGTATCCGAGCTTGTCGAGAAGGCAACGACGCCCACCTTGCTCATGGCAAGCCTTTCGGCAGTTCGACGCGCACTTTCCTCGCTCTGGCACGCAATTGGCGCATCGGCCTTTAGTTGATCGCCTTTCCCAGGGTCAAAGGATTGAACGTGAAAGTGCGTCTGGCGCGACATCGTGACCGCTCTTCAGGACCGTCGTCCATTTTCTACCGACTAGCTATGCATTTCCTGACGCGCAGTCTCGATCCGACCAATTGAGCTCAGATTGACGCACCTGCGATTCGTCACGTTTCGGCTTCATCGGCTGCCGTCGCGGGTGCCCCCGCTTCGTTGGCGTACAGAATCGAGCCGGCGTCATCCGGACCTCATGAAGCACGAATGGCAATCTGGGGGCGCACAATCCTTGACCCGGCTTGCTTGTACGCTCGTCAACTCTTTCTCGCTGCGTTTGCGAGCTCCGTTTCGATCTGGGTGGCACAAGCCTTTGCGAACGAGTAATCCATGCTGGTGGATGCCACATTCTTCACGAATTCGCTGACGACGTTCTCTTTGGAGTAAGCGCTTGCCGCCTTGAATTTGGCGAGAGCGCCGTCCGCGGCTGTGAACTGAGCGACGCAAAGCGGTACCAGAACGGACATCCGGCCGCTGGTCTCCGCCGTGGTGCGCATGATTCTAGCGCTTTCCCCTGTGACCCAACCGCCCCAGATAAATCCAATCGCCATGGTCGCCACCGCGCCGAAGGCAATCCCCTGAAGGAAGCGGGTCCGTGCCTCGCCTCGCAAGATTGCAGGAAGTTTCATGAAGGTCGCCTTTCTTGAGCGCGCGCAGAGACGCACCTGCGACGCTGGCGCGCTGTGATAAACACAATGTTATGATTGCGCCTTCCGATGGCACGTGAGCTGCTGCTACGACGACTGGTGGCGACTTCGGAAGTCGCTACTTCATGGGCAGCTTCGAGGTGAGCATTTTGCTAACCTGTACACGGACGCTATATGGCTAGCTTGATGGTGTAAAGAGCGTTCTGCTCTGCGGCGGGCTGCGCACGCAGGTTGTCACTCGTGTCGTGAACGCTGCTGGAGAGGGATTGCGACCGTTGGCTACTGCCACTGCTTATCGGATAAAGTCCTCGACGATTGGCCCGCTTTGCGAAACACGATGTGGCATGCCCCGTCACCGCCGGTCAGCGCGACGACCATCCCGACGAAACACTCCTCCGCAGTGTGCAATTCGCGAAGAATAGCGATGGCCCGCTTGTCGCTCATTCGCGGCAGCAACATCACGGTATTAGCACCTGACATTTCGAGCACTGAAAGCTGCTGGTCTCCGGATCAATGCAGGCAAACCCGGCCGGCACATGATCGGCGCGTGTAGCAATGTCCCCCCTCACATAGGCGTAGCCATCCGCCTGTGAGAGACGTGCCACGTCGAGCCTCCCACAACGTGGACACTCAAGGTCTACGGTCCATTCGTCGCGCGTGGTCATTCGCTGCTTTTCGGGACGGAACCACGCAACCCCAGCTCATCGGCCTGGCCAGAATCAATGAATTCCTGGGCCTGCGCCTTGGTGGCGAAGGTGATGAGTCCATTGCCGACTACACCACCCTCAAGCAGTTCGGCCACTGCGTATTTGCCGCCAATGGAGGGGCAAGTCGTCCAGCCGATGCGGTTTTTCATTCGTCGAGTATGCGCCCTGGCCGGTCAACATACCAGCCCGAACCTCACCACCATCCGAACTGACCCATCGTCCAAGATTGAGGAATGCTTGGAAGTCCGCTAGCTTGGCAACCATCACCGATCCGACCTGGGCATTTTCCGGTGACAGAGAGACGCTACAGCGCTCCCGCCTTATTCGGGAGCAATTGCATGCGTAGGTACTTTTTCGATCAGCGCGAAGGTGACGAGATGATCTCCGACGAACAGGGGATAGATCTCGTTTCGCTGGAGGCTATGCATCACGAAGCAACCTTGGCGCTGGCACACTTGGCCAAGGATGAAGTTCGACGCTGCACTATCGATGCTCCTGCCCGCCGTCTTGCAATCAACGTTCGTGACGAAGATGGACCGGTCTTACGGGCGACGTTCACCTTCGAGATTAGACGTTTCCAGTGAGGCCCTATATCCGCCTCTCGCTCGGTGCGAGGAGTCGGCCAACGCCCGATGCGGGCAACAGAGCTATCACAGTAATCAAAAGCAGGAGAAACAGTGGGGCGACCACCGGCGGCACAATAAAGTGGACCTAGGCGAAGCTATGAAAATGGACGCTCCTCGTCTTTGGCGGGAGCGCAGTTAACTCTCAGTGACCGATGGATGCCCACCAATGGGCGGTTATGGGGCGTCATGACGCGTCCTCCGGTGGAACAACGAGCGCTTGAGGCGTTCCGCGCCGCGACATCGGACGGTGAGAAAGCGGTAGCTAATGCGGCTGAAAGAGCGCATGGTGGCTTATGGGCGAGCCGACATCGGCATCCGAGCATTGGCAAAAGGCGGGCGTACATGAAAACTCGCTCGCGACGGGAAGTCGTCACCTTCAAGCATTCGTTTCAAATCAGAGGCATCGATCACCCTCTCCCTGCCGGACGCTACGAGGTCATCACTGATGAGGAGATGATCGAAGGGCTCTCCTTCGCGTCTTATCGCCGCGTTGCGACCATGATGATCGTGCCGGCAGCCTCGCACGGCGCCAGGATGGAGATGTTTTCCATCGGTCCGGTCGATCTGGCGGATGCACAACGGATCGACGCGAGCATGCCAGATGAGTGACGAACCGCTCGATCTCGACAAACATCGCGGGATGGCAGCGCAGAAGGCGACGGAAATCCGCCGCGCAATGACGGATGTCGAAGGCCGTGCGCGGGAGCTGCGCGAACGGCAAAGCGTGCTGGAAAGCGGACTGATGTCGGTCGCCGCGACCTCTTGGCCGGAAGCCGCTGCCAAGGCACGGTACGTGCTGAATATCTACGCTGCGAGCCTGTCGCCTGACGACACAAGGCATCGCGATCTCATCGCGGCGATTCTGGCGGATTTCGCCCGGCTCGATGGGCAGGGCTGAAGCTGTGCCGGCTTCGGCCAACGGCAACGGATTAGTCGCATGGCACTTGAACAAGCCTGTTTCACCAGTTTCGAGTATGACCGCATGATCGTCCAGTTCTCGATGCGCGACGGCGCGAAGGTCATCCCCTGCGCGATCTCGACCTCCGCAATGGATGAGCTGGAAGGCGCGGGACGCGCAGCATCGAGCGAGCGCGAAGCACAGTTCATGCGACTCCGAGCGCGCATTGAAGCCCGCGCCACCGTCAAATACATGGCGGGCGAGTTCGAAGGTGTGCCCGCCGGGATCATCCTGAGAAGCATCGACTTCAGGACGCCGTGATAGTCGGCACACCACCGAGTTCGCGAAAACAAGGGAGATCACGCTTGAAGGGCGACATAGTCAACAGTGATGGCGTACACGTCGCCGTGGTGATCGATTCTGCTATTTTCGACCTTAAGGGCCGGAAGCTTTACGATCTGAAGGGCAGCAGGATTTATCGAATCTCCGGTGAACTGGTGGGTCACCTCAACGAAACTGGCGGCTCCTTAAGACGGCTCGACAAGTCGACAGACAGTTTGTTCTAGCAACTTCCGTATGGAGGCGTCGTCGCAGGAACTGGAATGACACCAGGACGTTTGACGAAGGCGGCGAAAGGATCGTGAATCGTAAGGCCGCCGCCAGCGACGGACGAACAACACGCCGAGGCCTAAGCCGGAGTCGGGTCTCCCGAGACCCATCTCATAACTTAGGGAGGATCGAGTGCCAGGGATGATCAGAGACCGAGTCTTCGGCCGTCAGGGCTCAACCGCCGCGGCGCGAGAAGCCAACAAGATGTTCCGAAAAGTGGAAGCCGCGCAGAGCGAGCACGCCAAGGCCGACAAAGCGTTCCAAGCCAACCGCGAGCGTCTCAAAGCCGAGCGACTGGCGCGAGAATCCAAGCATCCCGTCAATGCACCGCCGATAAGGCCCGCTAGATGACGTCGTATCATCGCGAAGCGAGGCAGGCGATCGTTCGCGAATGGGATCACTGGATCAAGACGCAGCCGCTTGATGGAGAAGCCTGCGCACGCGACGCGCGGCGATTTTTCCTCGAAATCAAAGCCAGACGCGAGCCAACATTACTGGATTTTCGGTCAGGCGCTGAGGACAAATGGGAGATCGTCCATCAATGGCTCATGGCGGAGCAGCGGATCTCAAGCTAGGCAATTGTGAGCAAGCCGAGCACCGAAAGCGAGCAACGCCGCCAGCTGCAGCGCCGTTACCGCTTCGTCTCGCTTCTGTCGAAAATGAGGGCGGCTTGGAATACGCGTCCAACAACGGTTCTCACCTCAACCGAGAGATCCGGTCGATCGTCCAGAGTGGCGAGGTCACGCGCTAGGCCTGCCAGCGATTCTGCTGCCTCGACTTCAGCTTCACGCTGCGTTGCAAACTCCATCCCTTCCTCATCGGGATAAATTCCGTTGTCGTCTCTGATGTCGAAGTAGTAGCGGATCATCCGCGTTTCCTTTCGGCGGCAACAGATGGTATGCGGATTTCGTTCCTCGTATTGACACGGTCAGACTTCTCCTCCCTCGCAATGCCTTTTCAATGGATCTGGCGCGCTGGTTGGAGTCCTGGACGCTTAGCAGTCATTTGACGGGTCCCACAGAGAGCATGGCGAATAGAGCGTCATCCCCCTCGATTTGTGCCGTTTCTCGGCTGGTCGCGTACCCGTAGGCCAGCTCAACGTTTGCTTCGGAAACGTGCCATTTCCAGCGCGTGGGCGCTTGAGGCGTCACGGTGACCTCTAGCAAGCGAGGGGTGAAATAGGTTTTCATTTCCTCAATAAGCGCCCTAACCCATCCGATTCCCAAACATATCCAGCTGCCACAATCCAACTGAACGAATTGAAGGTCATCCGGCTTCGATAAGTCTCACGTGCCATTCTGACCGGTCGTTTTACCTCAGCGGAGTCAACCCGGCCGATATCCTTGCTAGGTGACGGTGACCTGTGGCAAAGGCGGCTTGCGCTCTGGAAGCTTTTTCTTCGGAGGCGCCGGCAGCAATCCGTCGCGGATCGCCTGCTTCCGAGCGAGCTTGCGAGCCCGACGAATGGCCTCCGATCTTTCTCGCGTCTTTCTTTCCGAAGGCTTCTCATAGGCGCGGCGCTGCTTCATCTCCCGGAAGACGCCTTCGCGCTGCATCTTTTTCTTCAGGACTCGAAGTGCCTGGTCGATATTGTTGTCGCGAACAAGGACCTGCATCAAAACTCCTCGGTGGCTGCGAACTGGAACAGTCCTGCACGCAGCCTTCGCGCAGGGGACGTTCACGATTGTGAGGATGAGAGTAACGGCGTAATTCTACGCCAGCTTCGAACAAGCCGGTCTGCTCGCCGTGCCGATACGGTTGGTAGAATGACCGGATCACTACCGCACGGCCGTGTCAATCGATTAGGCCTCCCTCGGCGGGCCCGTTCGAAGCTCTCGATCGGCGGCGGAGGCGCCCAACGGAAACAAATCAGCCCCATCCCTTGTATATCGACCGCACATAGCGTATATGTTCACTGTATTCGATTAGCCGCTGTGCCTTGTTGAACGCGCCCGCGGGCTCCTTTTCCAAAGACATCGACGAAGTTGAAATCATCGCGTGACTGTCACGCGGTACGCGCTCGTGCGCTTTGGAGAACAAGATGACGACAGGTACTGTTAAGTGGTTCAATAGCCAAAAGGGCTTCGGTTTTATCCAGCCGGAAGACGGCAGCAGCGATGTGTTCGTTCACATCAGCGCGGTCGAACGAGCCGGTCTTTCGGGTCTCGCCGAGGGTCAAAAGGTCCACTACGAGGTCAAGACCGACAAGATGCGGGGCAAGGTCAGCGCCGAGAGCCTCTCGCTGGCGTGAGCTTCGTCGTGTCGTTTCACGGATGTACTGAAACGACCATGCTGCCCGCTCGATCTCCCGATTGAGCGGGTTTTGCCTGTTGAGCGGTGGTGAACATGAGCGTCAGGAAGCCGGCAGAATTATCACCGGAAAGCATCGCGCGTGCCAACCGAAAGCGATTGGCGGCTGAAGAAGGAGCGCGCGCGATGGTGGATGTCGGAAGGCAGGCCATCGAGGTTCGCAAAAACATGGCGCGACTTCGAGAACTCCGCGAGACCAGGGAAGCCGCCGCTGCAACGTGTCTGACACCGTTGCCGGCGCTTTCGCCAAAGAAGCGCACCAGGAAGTTGCCGCGATAGTCAACTTCGGCAGTGGTCGATGATTGTGCCGAGGACCAAGCCTCACCAAGCCGGAGCATGCAGATCGTGCGTAGAGCCAAGTCACTCGGCGACGGAACAATAACGTTCTCTCTTGCGCTCGGCGCAGCTCGACAGATGTGCCGGCTCACAACGACATTTCAGACGGACAAGCAAGCCCTTAGTTATCTTCATAAGTACCGGACGGAACTGGAGCAGATGGCGCGGGCGCGCCTTGCTTCGGGGCAACTTGAAGACGGGATCGTCGTGCTCTCGATGCTCTAGCTTTGGCCGGGACCGCGATGCCACGCTATTTGCTCCCAGCGTCTTGCCTGAAAGGTCGTTCCTAACGAAGCCAAATGTGGCACCCAGCGGAACGGCCATCATCTGACGCCCGCTCGGCTGTGGGCCGGTTCCAGTTTAGGGTCGCCTCGGTTGGCGAGCCTCTCGTCGCTCTCTTCCAGAGAGCCGCGTAAGCTTCAAGCGGCTCAGCAGGCGCTTTGGCATCTCCTCCCAATCACGGCCGAAAAGCGACTATTCGATCCTCATCCAATGCACCCCTCATTGCGTCCGGCTGGACTGATCCTCATGTTTCTCACAGACCCAACGCGGGTCATCGCAGCGGATGCAGTGAGCCATTATGACGACCCGGCGGGCACACGGAATAATTGCCAACCCGAATAGCTATAAGGGCTCGACCATTGGTGCACCAATCTAGCGCAATGAACGCAGTGAAACTGACCGCTTCGATTGTCGTGATCTTGTGAGGCGTTATATGTGGCGCCACAGCTCTGGCAGGAAAAAAATACCGAGATTTGAGGCAAACTGATCATTTGACCGTGCGCTACTCCCTGCGTGGGGCGAAAGCGCAATCGGCGTTCTCATCACCGATAGAAGCCACGGGCGGAGCGGTGATGTAGAAAGCATACGCCGAACCTGCTGGCAGCGATAGGCCCACAATTGAAAACAAAGAAGTGGAACATCCGGTCCGAACTCCCGGTCAAACGCAAGACCCGCGAAGGTAAGGGCAAAGTCACGGACAACAACTGAGGGGGGCTTAGACAAAGCGACGCCGCCCGTTTGAAAATCTTACAGGCGGCGCAGCCTTCCAGCCCGAGAGGGAACCAACAAAATCCCGGATATTGATCCGTCCGGCCGGGACGAGAAAAGGTTCAGCCTTTTTCGAACTGGCCGCGATTGAGGCAGCCTTACTGCTTCAATCCGTGGAACACGAAGGCGGCCTGAAACAGCAGCCCCTTGCCTGTTCGAACTTCGATTGTCACGTCATGGTCGTCGCCAGAACGCCCCGCGTCTCGTGCGATGTCGGCCATTGTGTGTGCTGCCTCCATCTTGGCGTCTCGCAGATCATTCAACTCCAGGCCCTCTTCGTCAGGGTAGAGATGTCCATCGTCTCGGATGTCGAAGAAATAGCGGATCATGGCTGGCTCTCCCGTCCGTTCGAGGCGGGAGCGCATCGCGTCTCTCAGCCACCAGCGCCCAAGGACTTCGTGCCGGTGATTTCCTTACAACGAAACTCTCGCGGGTTCGTTTCTAGCAACCGATTGCTCGAAGTCCCGAAACTGGGATGTCGGCCCATTCTTCCCATTTTCCGCCAACTGAGGCGGCCTTACTTCTGTTCGGGATGCAATTCGCGCTTCTGATCTTCGTAATGTTTGGTCAGAAGGGCCATCCCCGCTAAGGTCAGCTCATCGGTTACATTCGGGGACAGCGCTTTTAAATGCGCAATCTTGCCGTCAAGTTCGACGCATTTTTCGCACATGACACGCTCCCAGTCCGTGAAAGGCGGGAGCGCAAACGGGTCTCTCTGCCACCGGCGCCCGGTGTAGTTGTCGGTGATACCGGGATAACAGGGGCCGCCATGGATGCGTTCCTGTAGAATTCGTCTGGCCAGCAAGGGTTTGACCGGAACTCCGTTCACCCATGGAGAACTCCCGGAGACATACCTTGCTTCAATGGGTCATCGGCGGCGATATCGAACCGATCACGCGCATATCCTCACTGCGGACAGTGACGGCGCGCCCCGTCTCTCGTGCGATCTTCCGGGCGGCCCTCATGGCGGCATCTTCATCAGTGTATTCGAGCACGATGATGCTGCCTTTCCCCGAAAACGCGGCGGGGTTCGATACGTTGAGAATAATCAAAGGCGCCTTCCGGGTCATTGTAGTGACCTCGTATTTCATCCCAGCAGAAGCCAGGCCACGCTAGCGATCAGGGCCACAAACGACACTGCCGCAGCACAGACGAAGGCAATCTCGACGCTGTCGAATTGGTGTTGGTCCGCGTGCATCGTTGCCCCCATGGTCTAGAGGGGAGCCCGTGGACCGGGGGACATGAGCCACTCGGTCAAATGAGCGGTGGTCTCGTCGTGCCGCGCCTTTCTCAGCAAAGCTTCCCGCTCTCGACACGGGGGAAGGTTTCTAGCTCGTCGGCGTAGCTCGCTCGCTTCCTGGGTGAGACGTTCTTCAAGGGGGATAATCTGAGCAACCGTGCGTCGTCGCTTCATGACACCAACCTCGTCTTGCTTACGGGTCCTAACCGTTGGGTTTGAGCTTCACGAACATAATATGCGGTTCCCCGGCGTTCAGAAGCATCTCGAATCCGACATTGATCTTCATTCGAAATGCATTCTCGGCTGTGCTCTCGCTAGAGGTGGCGACCGAGCCACCCGAATACAAGGCTTTCACGGCGGGCACGACAAATGAGATGAATGCGTACTGCGCGATCAGGACTATATGACACAGCGCTCGTTCCAAATCTTCTCTGCGCAGTGACTTTCGGATCGCGACCGGCACACGACGTTTTAGTGCTCGCTATTGGCCAGCCACAGGCGTAGGGTCGCTGGCATCACCGTATTATCAACGGCATCGACCGGTGACTGAGGGTCACATGCGCTCCCGCCAACGAACTAGCAGGAGCGTTCGATGTCGCGTTTTCGTGCCTCGGAGTGGATCGTCCCACCGGTGATCGTGCCACTGTTTCTTCTGCTTCTCGTATGTGCGGCGGCCATCCTCAATGGCTAGCACGGCTCTCTTGGTCTGCTCGGTCACAGAGAGAGCTTATCACGTCACTTTCGGCGCGGCGCGGAAAGACCGTCATGATGCGCCTTACGCGAACTCGGCGCGAGGGCAACATGGACGCCAGCATCCTTACGTCGCCCTCGACGCATATTGCAACTAAATGGGCTGGAAGAACTCAGACCCCAATTGGAGATAGACATCATGGCCAAGGGACAGCAACGCGGCAATCGCGAAGCCAAGAAACCGAAGAAGGAAAAGGCAAAGGTGATCGCAGCGGCGCCGAGCCGCAAAGAGGCCGCCTGGCAGCCGGACTTCGGTCCTGCAAAGAAGAAGTAGGCAGAGGTTGAGCTTTGTTTCGATGGCTTCCAAGATCCCGAGCGAGATGGTGCTGGAAGTAGCCCTCTATCAGTCTTGGAACGTCAACTTCGTCATCACAAGCGGCACAAGGCCGTCAAGCGTTGAAGCAATCGCTGACGGCACTGAGCTTCTCCTCGATGCCTATCGACGGCGGTACTGAGGACGACAGGCGCTCCCGCCTCCTAGCTGGGGACTCTCCATGTGCGAGAAGTGCATCGAACTCGACAGGAGAATCGAGCATTACCAAAAGCTCTCAAGCTTTGTAACCGACCAGACCGCGCAAGAGGGAATCCGCTTTCTTATTGCAAAATACTGCGCAGACAAGAAAGCGATTCATCCGGATCAGGGATAACGCCGCCTGGCTGTTGGGCGAAGCATTCCGCGGGCTCTTCACGCCGGCCACGACGACGTAGCGATCTTCAAATAGAAATTCGAAACCCAGCCGGTCGTCGGCATTAGTCCATAAGTTTCAAGCCGGCGGCCCAGTCGATCCCCTATGACGGTCGGCGAGATGCTCACGGCTCAGGAGCGCCACCCCGGCGGCCGGCACATTGCGTTTCATGATGGAAGCACCCCATCACGAGAAGCTCACGACGTCTTTGTCAATGACGACCGGTATATTGCGTCCGCATCCGTCTTCGGGATCACGGATTTGCTGATGGCCAATTTCGTTCGCCATGAAGCATGGCGTAGCGCCGGACGCACACTGGACGTGTCGTTCTTCACCCAGGCGTACGATTCTGTGATGAGGCAAACGGCATGATTGCGGGAGCGGGCGACATGAAGGAGCCCTCCACGGCGGAGCTTCGCTCGGCGGTACCATCAAACCCGTGAAATCGTACAAGATAGTAGCGTGTCGCACAAAATCGTAGATTTGGTAGCCGGGGAGCACCCGCCCCCCGACCTTCATTTGTTTGCGAACTGCGGTTCGGCGCTTGACCAGGCCGTGACGATCGAGCACCGCGTGCACGGTGCTGATCGCGGGCGTGTGTACATCCGGATAAAGCCGAGCGAGTCTTTCCCTGATCTTTGGGGCTCCCCGGCTTGGCTTGTCCTCCTTCAAGCGCGCGATCAGCGTCTCAATCTGGGTGGGTAGCTGGTTGGCATGGCGGTAGGGCCGGCGCGAACGGTCGGTGAGCCCTTCCAAACCAACCTTGTTGTAGCGCGTGAGGATCTTGTAGCCGGTCTTGCGGGAGATGCCGAACTCACGGCACAGCGGCGCCATCTGCTCCCCGTCCAGCAGCCTGGCAATGAACTTCAGTCGTTCGTCCATGGGTTTACACGCCTTCCAGGGCATTCTGCGCTCCCCGCAAAAGGCCCCATTGTGTAACCCATGTCTCCGGAATGAACTGTCACCCCTCTCTAAGGAAGGGCATACAAAACCACGAAGATTTCCGTTCTTGCCGGCAATGGCGGCTTGGAGGATGTCCTTGTCGCCGATGATCCAGACGGCCTGGTTGCCGACCTCGACTGCGTCGATCATCGCGCGGATATAGCCTCTGCGGTGGTGGCGTCGCCCGCATCCCAGCTTCGCATTCATCAGTTGCGCGAAGGCGTCGATCGTCTTCACATTGACGGCAGCCGCCGTGCCGAATTGAACTCGGGGCGATCGAGGGCCACCTGAGCCCGCTCCCGTGGACCGGCGCGCCCGATAAGATGTCCGCCGCCTTGCCGTGAGCCAGAGTGTCGCAAGCGAAGGGAAGCATCGGTGCGCAACCAGCGTCCGCGCCGAGCTGGTTAGGAAATTACGGATGTTCTCGAGTGCCCGCACCCGCGCAACCGAATCTCCCGCCCTCCGCGCCGCGAAATAGGCGATCGGCAGCGCGATCAAATGCCTGGAACAAGCGGGCGCCAAGCTCGACGTCGATCCATTCGGGAGTCGCAGGAAGCGCAAACGCAATGCCCCTCAGAAGCGAGGGTCCATTGATCGCGCGCGGCGGTGTGGTCTTCGGATTGTTCCGAGCAAGTTTCGCCTGAACGCGAAACGTCTTACTCGATCAAGACGGGGACGGGAATTTGAATTTCACAGTCGACCGATCGCGGCCGTCACGAGAGCTACGCACGCCGTAGGCCATCGTCCCGATCTCACCGCTGCCGCGGACCCGGCGGGTCACCGCAACGGCTCCGCGGTTATCGATGATGAAAACGATTATTCGCGCTCTGGCCACTCTCTCGCGGGAAAAAATCAGCGCCCACGCAAAGACGTCGTTCGTCCCAGAGGCCACCCACGCGTCACGAGCAGTCCATCGTCAATCAATGCCTTCGCGCCGGACGCTGAAGACTGAGCTCTGCCACCGCGGCTCCAGATTCATCTCGCACCTCGATGGTGACTTGACGCGACGTATTGGCACCGGCTCGATCGCGCACAACGTCAGCTAACGATTTAGCTGCCTCGATCTCGGCTGCCTCGATATCGGGCAGGAGGATGCCTTCCTCGTCTACCGCGAGTTCATCGCCCTCCCGGATGTCGAAGAAATAGCGTTTCATCCGGAAGCTCAATCTAGATCGCACTTCGCTATGAACCGACGCGGCAACGCAACTGCGACGCTCCGCACATGATTGGCATGGAGACAAATCACAGATCAAATGTCGCACCAATTCACGTTGTTGTTCAAGCTCAACGACGATCCTTCTAACTTGGGCGCCTAGATCGAACGTTCTTTGGACTCTTCTGGGTCGTCTCGTTAATTCGGGATTGGAGGGCGCTTGATTAGTGCCCGGCCAAATGCGCCGATCATTGCCGCCGCCTCGTGATCTCCGCGTTCATCGAGAATGCGATGCAGTGTCTTCGCGCTCTCCTGGAAAACGGGCAAAAGCGATGGGTCACGTTCGCACAAGACCCCTGCAATACACAGCGCAAGGGCCTCTGTGCCCATCTTCGCTTGAGCTAACGGATCTGATGCCATCTTTTTCTGCTTTCATCGTCAGTTTCGCAGTTGTACACCTCGGAACCCCGAGGCTCAGGTTGTGTGACGATGCTCGCTCCTGGAGGCGATCAAGCCCTTTAGTTCCTCCACAAGACGCCGCCTGACGAAGTTGCGTTCGGCGTCGGTCAGTTGAGTGTCTAACAGCCGCCGGTACCGCCGAACATTTGCTTCGCGCGTCCACCGAGCATCGGCGCCAGATATTCTCAACGGCCGATGCCGCCTCGTCACAGTATGCCGTTGCGGGTCGGAAACGGCGTAAACAGGTTTGCTGAAACGAGGCGGCGGCATCGCCATTCCGCCGCGAGGCGGCGGGTCATTCTCCTCGTCCAAACGCTTCAGCGCAGCCAGGATGTCGGCAAGGCGCAACCTATGTGGGATGCCGGGCACCTCCCGAAGAGCTGGCTGGGACTCGACAGCGTACATATCCGACGCCCAGGACGAGAGGATAACGCGCTTCTCGTCTGTCGAAAGCCGCGCGTCGTGCAATACATCTCCGGGTGAATTGTAGTGAGATACCGGATGGAAAAGGGGATCAATGATGTTGGCATTGCGATTGACATGGCTCATGTCGTGTCTCCTATTTCTCCTTTCGTCCAGAGACGGGTTGATGCGGGTTTAGGATGAGGTCGGCGACGTTTACGCGCCGCCGACCTCAGATGTCAGTTGCTATTGATCGCAATACGCTTGACGCTCGATCTCGATTGCTCGGACTTCGGTAGCGTGACGGTGAGGACGCCGTTCTTGAATTCGGCTTTCGCCTTGTCTTCTTCGACGCCATCAAGCGAAATCTGACGCTCGAAGGATCCGTAATATCGCTCGCTGACGAACTTGGAATCGTCGCTGTGTTCAGCTTTCCTTTCACCGCGGATCGAAAGGACGCCATTGACGATTTCAACCTGGACATCCTTTTCGCTGAGGCCCGGGAGTTCGGCAGAAACCGAGACCTCCTTGTCAGTCTCGCTCAGTTCCAGGCGCGGCCAGCTGAACTGGCCTTCCATCAGCGGAGTGTTGACGCGACCCAAAGAGCCAAAGCCGCGGAAGGCGTCATCGAACAGGCGGTTCATCTCGCGGTGGAGCGTAAGAAATGGATCAAATCCCTCGCGTCTGGTTGAGAGTTCTTGACCTTTCGTCCAGGGAACAAGATCGCGAATACCCATGATATCCTCCTTAACTTGACATGCAGCTGGTCAGCGCACGGGCGGCTATCGTCCGTGCGTGATTTGACCCAACATGAAGCGGGCTCAGGCCGCCTTCTGCGTGAGTTGCGCGGCAGGAGCGTCGCTTTCGATGGCGATGCGCCGCGGCTTCATGGCCTCGGGGATTTCGCGCACGAGTTCGATCCGCAGCAGACCATCGTCGAACATCGCCGTCTTTACTTGGACGTAATCGGCGAGGTTGAACTGCCGTTTAAAGGGACGCGCCGAGATGCCCCGATAGAGGAATTCGTGCTGGTCCTTCTCGCCCTTGCGCCCCTCTACTGTCAGTACGTTCTGCTCGGCCGTCACGGAAATCTCATCCTGACTGAAGCCGGCCAGTGCCACCGAGATCTGGTAACGGTCCTCGCCGAGCCGCTCGATGTTGTAAGGCGGGTAATTGTCTTCGGACCGATGCTGGGTTTCGTCGAGAAGATCGAAGAGGCGGTCGAACCCGATGCTCGAACGCCACAGGGGGGTGAAATCGTATGTCCTCATAGCCAAGTCCTCCTGAGAGCAAGATGGATACGAAGGAGCGCAAGACACACGGTGCAAGACACCGGTCCGGCGCCCTGTTCGCTCTGCCGAGCCCAACCTGGCGCCCGGCACCGCCCGAAAGCGGCAAAAATCCAATTAGAAAAGCGGCATTCAGTTTCAAGGGTGGCTGCAAAAATTTTGGGTTGGTTTGGCCCGGATATTCCGGCCCGCACCGGAACCGAGTTCGGTCAATTTGCCCATCAAGCGCACGACGAGCGATCCACGATGAGCCCACTCAGTGCGGGCATTGGTCCCTCGGGTACCAAACAGGAATGGAGGCACGTTGTACTTTGTTCGAGAGGTATAAATTCCTTGATCCAGGTGAAGGGTCGGGACGACCAGAGAACGGTGCCATCCCGGCTAGGTCACTGGCAGCGGGAGCTGAGCCTCCCCCCGGGAGCGGCACCGGCTGGGCTCGGAGCCCCTGCCGGCAGCTGCCGCGGCAGAAGCTCAGCCCGCCAGTCCGGGCAATTCGCTCCGAAGGCCCGTCATTATGAAGTTCACGCCTATCGCCGCTACGATGAGCGCCATGATGCGGGTTATGACGTTAATTCCGGTCTTTCCCAGGAACCGCTCAATCGCCGCCGCCGTCCAGAGGGTCACCCCGATCAGGAATGTTGCACTGAGCGACGCCGCGGCAAGCAGCGCCTTCGATAGCCAGCCAGGATTATCATTGGAGAGGGTGATGATGATGCTCACTTCGGCTGGGCCGACCAGTAACGGGAATGCAAACGGCGTTATCGCCATTCCATGAATATCCACCTCACTGCTGTCCACTCCGCTGGGTAATTGTATGAATTTCCCATACCGGGCCTGAAACATCTCGAGCGCGATGACCAGCGCGAGCAACCCACCCGCGATACGGAAGTCGTTGAGACCGACGTTGAAAAAGCCCAGGATTTCCTTGCCGAGCACGGCGGCCCCCACGAAGAAAACCGCGACCGCCGTGCCGGCCAAAACGATGATACGATGGATATTTGCGCTTCCGGCTTGCCGCGTGATCGCCAGAAAGATTGGAATTGCACCGACCGGATTCGTCAGCGCATAGAGCAGCATCGTGATTCCGATGAACTGATTCCAGAGCATGGTCGTGGTCTACCGTGGACAGGGCGCTCCGCAGTCCTCAATCCTTTTCGATGACAATCTGCGACTCAGCCGCGAGGCCGGCCAGTGATCTCATCATCGTACGACGCAACGCCTCGTCTGCAACGTCGGCGGATTTCCACACGATGATGCGTGGCGCCTCGCTACGGCCGGCCCAAACCAGGCTGTATCTGCGGATCAAACCGCCCGACTTGATGCTTTCAAGTGCCTCAGTGAGTAGATCGTGAAGCTGTACCGTCATGACGAGATCTCTGGCGAAATGCCCGACATCCGTAGTCCAGGTCAGTCGATTCCAATCCGCAACATCGCGCGAGCGAGTTCGAGTTCACTGATTGCTTGGCGCAGTGCCCTGCGGGCCGCGCTCTTGTCACCGTTCGCACAAGCTGCGCTCAGCTCGGCAAGGTACCGGCGAGCCGCCTCAGCGTGCGCCACAAGATCTCCGGCACCTGCAAAGCTCGATCCCCGTTTCGTGTCCATAGTCAATTGCCTCCGACCGAAGATCCGTCAGCAATGTGAAGCTTGCTGTACAAAAGACGATAGGAGCAAACTCGGGTATTTCAAGGTTTCTCGGAAGGGAGTTAGCCTGGAGAGCTTGTCGCGGCAACAGAGTGTCTGGCTGTCAGGTCATCAATCGCAACGGCACGGCTGCCGTGCCAGCGCCGCACGGGTACGCCCGGCAACTCTGTGTTCGGATTCGTCAGAGTCAGCGGGTGACGCATCCTGCATGACGCCCCTCTGACGCCCAGCCTCGTCTCGGATGAAGACGCCCTGATGACGGAAGTCCTGAACACCGGTTCGCGCTCGACGTCCAAGCAGTGTTCGATTGCAAGCCTCTTGAGATCACCGAAACCGAAATCCTCGGAAAGGGCATCATACGGCGAGTAATGGTTCGCGGAGCTGCCCTCATAAGCGTTTCAGACGTCCGTCGCAGATCCGGCGCTGCTGGGCCCGCAGGTACGCCATGAGGCGAGACTAGCCCGGGGTCTTGGTCACGTGCTGGACGATCCAGAAGCAGGTACTGCAACTCTTGTCCGCGAGCGTAGGCGATCGCCGCCTCTGCTGAGGGAAATGAGAGCTCGAGTTGGGCGAGCGGATCCTCGTCCTCCGTCCAACCCATCAATGGCTCGATGCTTAGCGGCGTGCGACGCTCAAACTTAAGTTTCCATTCCTCTTTCCGCCTTGGCGCTGAAGTCATGACTGAACGCGCCACCCTGTATATGACGGCTTGAGCATCAGCTGGAAATGTAGATCGGGCGTTGGCCGGCATCTCCGCCTCCGCGGTAGGTGTTGAGTTGCCTAATTCACATTCGTTGGTCTCCGCTTTTCTTCCAGCGGCAGCGCGGCGCGATGGCCGCTAATGACACCGTCCTCGAATGCGGCGGGCGGGCATTTTGCTCGGTCATGATCGCAAACGCGGTGACCGCAGGCGAGCAATTACTTGTTTGTGCCGAGCCAACTTAGAAGCGACCTTTGACGTTTCAAGTCCCTTGCCATCTCTTGCAGACGCGCCGTGTGCCATCCCATCTCTACTTGCCGTCTCTGTGGAAAGTCATGCGTGGATCGATTGCATCGCAAGGGGGCGCGGCGCCCCCTAGGGGTTCACAGCTCCGGTAGTGCACCAAACGAGCGAGGCGTCAGCTCCTACGAGCTATGGCGAGACGAAGCGCGTCGTGCCTCACCTAACCGAAGAGTTGGTGCGGGCAATCCGTCCATCAATGGCGTCTTTCGAGCTGAATGAACGAACGGGGCCCTCGGGGCGGCCCCGCTGTCCTCGTCCTCACCACCAATGATGCCAATGCCAGCGGCGATGCCACCACGGCGGGGCCACGTAGAAGCGCGGCGGCGGCGGATAGTAGGCGTATGCGCCATACAAGTTCGGGCGCCACCAGCATCGTCCCCACGGGTTGCAGATCCAGCGAACTTGCTCAACATTGGGCTCAACGTTAGAGGTCTGCTGCGCTCGCGGCAGACCATTCGGCATGGCCACTGCGCTCGACGTGAAAGCCAAAGCCGCAAGGGCCGTCAGAGCTGCTTTTCCTTTCATCGGATCCTCCTTACCAAACAAGAATCGTGAATAGGCTGCGCGATTGACGATGACGCGCTCGCGCGCGTTATGTCGGGCGGCCGAACACGTCGTGCGGCATCTATCCGCGCGATGGCATCCTAGCGGTTGCCACGCGAGTCATCCAATTCCATCGCCGGCTCAGGAAGAGCATCCCTTGCAGATATCGGGAATGAGCTCTTCAGCGCGGAAGTCCGGAGTGGCGCTGAACTGACGCTCGAGGCGGCTCCCGCTCCATTCCGGAGACCTGGCTTGTGCTGACCACCAGCATCGACAAGGCAAACGCTACGTAAAAGCCACGCATGGTTCGCCCTCCAGTTCAAGTCCTGTTTCTCCAAGCCGAGAGCCTGGTGCGCCAATTTCTGAATGGGCCGGCGAACCAGCGAACAAGTCGGTTGAAGCTTCGTTCGATGATCGCACCACAGTGGGGTGCAGACGGAAGATGATAAAGCTTCATAGCCACATTCTCCTGCAAGCAACGCGGTTATGCCGAAACGCCAGATCCTCGCGGCATTTGGCGTGCCGTTCCCTGCAATAGGGCCTTGGCGGCAATTGATTTAGATGAGCTGCTCGATCTTTCAAGAAGCGCCTGATCTTCGAATCTATCGCTTCCGAACTGGTGGACCGCGGCTCACGATAGAGCGGCTTGCCTCGCAGGATTCACCTTCACGGAGATGTTGGCCACAGGGGTACTCATGACCAGGGCGGCCAGTGGGACAGTCCATCGGCCCTTTCGTTGACGCCAGATGGCAAACGGGTCGTGCGAGTGGTTCATTGAAAGCCAACGTTTTCGCGGTTCGGAAAATAGCGGTCGTCAGGGAAGCGCAAAACAGGGTTCAACGAGATGCCCGGCAAACGACGAACCCGGATCGTCAAAAAGTTTTGGTCAACCTCTTGAATGGTCCTTCTGCGATCCTAATTGGATTTTCCGCCGGGGCTGGGATCCGGCCCCCGGTCAAGTGACATCGCTAGATTGCAAAGGAGGATGTGCATGCATTTCCGTCCGCTGCACGATCGTGTGCTCGTGCGCCGCCTTGATGCCGAGGAAAAAACCGCCGGCGGCATCATCATTCCCGACACCGCAAAGGAGAAGCCGCAGGAAGGCGAAATCATCGCCGCCGGTCCCGGAGCGCGGAATGAACAGGGACAGTTGATCCCGCTCGATGTGAAGGCTGGGGATCGGGTTCTGTTCGGCAAATGGTCGGGGACGGAGGTGAAGATCGACGGCCAGGATCTCCTGATCATGAAGGAGAGCGACCTTCTTGGTGTCGTCGAAGACAGTGGCAAGCTGAAGAAGGCGGCCTAAAGGCCGCTGGTAGGCTGACAGTCATTGAACAGAAAGGAGATCGCTATCATGGCTGCCAAGGACGTAAAATTTTCGACCGAAGCCCGCGACCGCCTGCTGCGCGGCGTGGACACACTGGCAAACGCAGTGAAGGTCACGCTCGGTCCCAAGGGACGCAACGTGGTGATCGAGAAATCGTTTGGCGCGCCGCGTATCACCAAGGACGGTGTCACCGTCGCCAAAGAAATCGAGCTTGAAGACAGATTCGAGAACATGGGCGCCCAGATGGTCCGCGAAGTGGCATCGAAAACCAACGACCTCGCCGGCGACGGTACCACCACCGCGACGGTGCTGGCGCAGGCCATCGTCAAGGAGGGCGCGAAATCGGTGGCTGCTGGCATGAATCCGATGGACCTCAAGCGCGGCATTGACCTTGCGGTGGAGACAATTGTCTCCGATCTGAAAATTCATGCGAAGAAAATCACGTCCAACGACGAGATCGCGCAGGTCGGCACCATCTCCGCCAATGGCGACACCGAGATCGGCCGCTTCCTTGCGGACGCGATGCAGAAGGTCGGCAACGAAGGCGTAATCACGGTTGAGGAAGCGAAGCACCTCAACACCGAACTCGAGGTGGTCGAGGGCATGCAGTTCGATCGCGGTTATGTCTCGCCCTACTTTGTCACCAACACCGAGAAGATGCGGGTCGAGCTCGAAGACCCCTACATCCTGATCCACGAGAAAAAGCTGTCCGGACTACAGACCATGCTGCCGCTGCTCGAAGCAGTGGTGCAATCCGGCAAGCCGCTCCTCATCGTGGCGGAAGACGTCGAGGGCGAAGCGCTCGCGACGCTGGTTGTGAATCGGTTGCGCGGTGGGCTGAAGGTCGCTGCCGTCAAGGCGCCGGGCTTCGGCGATCGCCGCAAGGCGATACTGGAGGATATTGCGATCCTCACCGGCGGCACCGCGATCTCCGAAGACCTCGGCATCAAGCTCGAGAACGTCACCCTCAACATGCTCGGCCGCGCCAAGAAGGTGGTGGTCGACAAGGAGAACACCACGATCGTCAACGGTGCCGGCGCCAAGAAGGACATCGCGGCGCGCGTCGCCCAGATCAAGATCCAGATCGAGGACACCACCTCCGACTATGATCGGGAGAAACTGCAGGAGCGGCTGGCCAAGCTCGCCGGCGGCGTCGCCGTGATCCGCGTCGGTGGTGCCACCGAGGTCGAGGTCAAAGAGCGCAAGGACCGGGTCGACGACGCCCTTCATGCGACCCGGGCCGCGGTCGAGGAGGGCATTCTTCCTGGCGGCGGGGTCGCCCTGCTGCGCGCGCTCAGAGCGCTCGACGGCATCAAGACGGCCAACGCCGACCAGAAGGCCGGCATCGACATTGTGCGTCGTGCGATCCAGGTGCCGGCACGGCAGATCGTCCAGAACGCGGGCGAGGATGGCTCCCTGGTTGTCGGCAAGCTCCTTGAGCACAGCGACTACAACTGGGGCTTCAATGCCGCGACCGGCGAGTACCAGGACCTGGTCAAGGCCGGCGTGATCGATCCCGCCAAGGTCGTACGCACCGCGCTCCAGGACGCATCCTCGGTTGCTTCGCTGCTGATCACGACCGAGGCGCTGGTGGCCGACAAGCCCAAGAAGGCGGACCCGGCTCCGGTCGCGCCATCGATGGACTTCTGACCAGGTCGGTGCCCGGGCGTGGCGCCCCGGGCGCCGCTCGCCCAATGTAGGAGGGAGGTAGCAGATAACGAGCAAGAATCTCACGATGAGCGTGCAGTTTCCAGGTGTGTTGCGTCGAGGCGGAGCTGCGCTCGCGTCGAGCTTTCGCAACGATCGCACTGGCGGGTTTTCGAACGATAGGAGGATTAGATGATCTTGGATCGAATCATTGGCTCCGCTCGTACGGAGCATCGAAGCAACGGTTCCGCCGCACCCCGTACCACCCGTGCGCTGCTGACGGGATTGCTCGCAGCCGTCCTGAGCCTACCGTCGCTCGCGGCGTGGGGAGCTGACAGCCCGCAACGGACAAATGGTCCACCGACAACGAAGGTGGACCCACTTCCGCTCCCGCCGATCTCATATTCCTACTCGATGCCCTGGATGAGGTGGAGCACGACATCACCGACAATGAGAATTGACACTCTCATAATACCGAGCCTTGATCCATCGCGGGCCTTCGAGGTTTCGCCAGATTGCGTGCACGGAGAGCCGACGATCGGCTAACCCTGCCACAATGCCCGGTGCGCACCGCGACATCGCGATGGCCACCGAGCAGTGCCAATCAGCCGTGTAGGTGCGGACCCTCATCGCGCACGATCGCGGAGAGCCAGACGGTTCCGTCGCCTGCAATACCATCCCCACGAACGCGCCGCCTGGCATAATTGTCCGAGAGGACTACGGAAGAAGCGATTGAACCTGTCGACCGGCGGCTTGATGGATCGCGCCAGTAGATTGATCTCCAATTGTGGTTGGCTCACACGATGAAGCCAGGAACTAAAGGCGCCCACGCTGCCGCGCTGAATAAATTTGCAAAAGCGATAGCGATTACGACCTCGGTAATCATGCTTGCGTCTCCCAATAGCGCCGAGAGCTTGTGGGGCAGAGTTATCAAGATCTCGCGTAGCGAGGAAACTTGGGTTGCAGCGAGGGCTTTCCCTTCAGCCCGGCTGTCGAGCGTGCTTGGGTATCGGCGATGCGGGCCTGGACCGCGCTCCTCATCAGCTCGACGGCACGCCCTTCGATCTGGCGGATCCGCTCGCGTGAAACGCCGTGCTCCCGCGCCAGTTCGTCCAAAGTCTTCGGTTCATCGGCGAGCAGGCGCGCCTCGACGATGGCCCGCTGGCGCGCTGACAGGGTGTTGAGCGCTTCCGTCAGTGCGACCTGGCGCCGATGATAGTCATCGATCTCGCTGAGGCGACTTTCCGGATCTGGGGTAGGATCTATCAAGCGGTCCTGCCATTCTTCTGATGCCTCCGTATCGCCAATCGCAACGTTCAACGAATGATCACCGCGCAACCGACGATTCATTTCAATAACGTCAGGCGGGCTCACCCTGAGCTGCTTGGAGATATAATTGACGTGCTCCGGTCTCAAATCACCTTCGTCGGCAGCGGCAATTCTGGTCTTAAGCTGCCTTAGCTTGAAGAACAGTTTTTTTTGCGCGGGCGTGGTGCCCATTCGCACAAGCGACCACGATCTCAGGATGTATTCCTGGACGGACGCCTTGATCCACCACATGGCATAAGTGGCCAGCCGAAAACCTCTCTCGGGCTCAAAGCGCTTGACGGCTTGCATCAAACCGAGATTGGCCTCTGAGACGATGTCGGCAATTGGCAGGCCGTAATGGCGGTAACTTATCGCGATCTTTGCGGCCAGACGCAGGTGGCTTGTCACGAGGCGGTATGCCGCCTGCCGATCACCGTGATCTCGCCAGCTCCTTGCGTAAGCGACCTCTTCGGAAGCTTCAAGAAGCGGGAATTTTCGAATCTCAGTTAGGTACCGAGAGAGCCCGTCCCTCGAGGATAGGGAGGGCAGCGCAGCGATGGTAGGCATGATGCTCGCTCCTTTCTGTTCCTATCAACCACACAGAAATCAAGCAGATAAAACTCAACGTAGGGTTTTCGACTACGCGACGTGAGAACCGCGATGCGACCTAGCGAAGATGACATCAACGTCGCGCGAAATCCCGCCAGGAATGTCGACACGTCGCATATCCAAGTCAACACCCGGTAAGCGTCTGGTAGACCCGTCCAGACGTTGACTAAAACGGAGATGGCGAGGTTTTGTTTCCAGTGGACCAGATGGATAATAGTCGGCGCGCTCGCTCACCGGGAGCCACGCGAAGCGTTGCAATCGCAGTTCTTGGAGTCGAAAAGCACTACGCCCGCTAGTCGCTGCCGGTGGCACGTTTACTTACAGCATCTGCAGGGCCGATCTTCGCTGCTAAAGGTCGCACGAACTGCCGGCATGTAGGTCACCACGCCCACAACTTGCCGACGCCACGTGCCGCATTGCAACAAATCTGGAGAAAGCGCGGTGCCGAGCTGCTGCGCGGCTCCGCGATGCTTCCGCTCGTTCACCATTGGCGGGCCGGGTCGAAGGCAGGTCGCAAATTTTTCTCAGAGCGACTCTTGACGCCGTCACTCTGTTGCATAATTTTTGCCGCGCCAGTCCCGCTTTGGGGCGGTGTCTGGGCGCCCATTCGGGCCCAGGCGAGACGGGCGCCGGTTGTGTCCCGGTGCCGTTCATATCCATCTTGCTCTCTGGAGGATTTGGCTATGCGCACATACGACTTCTCCCCTCTCTTCCGCTCGACGATCGGCTTCGACCGTCTTTTCGATCTTGCCGAGATGGCCAATCGGGCCGGCGGCGACGACAACTACCCCCCATACAATATCGAACGGGTGGCCGAAGATCGCTACCAGATTGCGCTTGCAGTCGCAGGCTTCTCACCTGACGAGATTTCGGTGACGGCCGAGCAGAACGTCCTCACGATCGAAGGTAACAAGCCCGAAAAGGACGAGCGCGAATACCTCTACCAGGGGATCTCGACCCGGAGGTTCAAGCGGCAGTTCAGCTTGGCCGATCACGTTCAGGTAAAGGGTGCTGCATTCGACAACGGGCTTCTCAAGGTCGGGCTTGCGCGCGAGATTCCCGAGGCCATGAAGCCGCGGCGGATCGCGATTAACGCAGCGTCGACGAAGGCGCCCCGACGGCTCGAATCTGCGGCCTGACCCGGCGTAGCCGCGTGCCGGAAATCCGGCACGCAGCCTTCACATCGATATCGTCTTCAGAACGGAGGCAACCATGCGGCCGACGACCGCGTATACCAATCTGGACGCTTTGAAGTCGTTGATCCCAAACGAGCGACGGTTCGAACGTTCGCGGGATGTATTCTCGGATCCCCCCACTGATCATGGCCAAGAAGCGGGCCATTCTGGCGCGCCGGGCTTCCAAACTCGCCGCCATTCCATCTCATCGTACCTCGCGCGCGCCGATGGGACATTCAGCTTCCCTTCGCGTCGACGTGATCCTGCCTTCACTTCGTGGTCTGGACGGCGATCCACGCCGACCGTCGGGAAGAAAGTCAGCGCGCCGACGCTCGACGGCGCGTCCTCTTGCAGCATAGGAGTGTGTCATGACCGACATCAAGCTGCCTAAGCAAGTCGTGGACAGGATTGAAGCCCGCTGGACCTCAAGATACAGCCCGATGGAGAAACGACACTCTAGATTGATCGACAGACGGCTCGAGCAACTTCGAGCGCACCGTAACAACATCTGGCGTTATCGGCGGCTTCTGAAAACCCAGCTTTCCGAGTTGGAGCGTCAATTCATCGAAAGACGCCTCGCCGAGGAGCTCGAGGCCGTGGAACGCGTGGCGTCTGACGTACCCCCCATCGGTACGTGCCGGTCAATCCCGGCCGCCACAACATCGGGAGAAAACCACCTATGATCGACCTTCAAGAGACACTAATTCGCGGCAGCGAGAAGATCATCGGCCACTACCAGTATCTCCTCGCTACCGCGACCTCGGAACAGGAGCGCGAGCGCTTTCGCGAGCGCATCAACCAAGAGCAACAGCTGCTGGACAAGCTTCGGCAGCCTGAGCAACCCGCTCGCGCAGCGTAAAAGGATGACCTGCTGCATGAGTGAATTGAAGAGCTTGCCACTGGATGAAGCTATCCGACTTCGCTGGGTCTTGCGGGACATCAGGGCCAGGCGCTTCATCGTCAGCCCGCTCGATCCGGCCGACGTTCAGAAGCTCACCCAGATGGGTTACGTCGAAATCCGGGACGCGCTCCCCGCACTTACGACCAAGGGTATGGATGAGACTTGAAGAAATTAGCTCAGCATAAGCGGACTCGCTTAGTCAAAAAGGCGGTTGCTAAGCTGACGGTCATCGTGCTTAGCGAACCAAAGGAAGGCGTGGCAATGACTGTGAAATTCATCGTTTTCCGCGAGCAAGAAAATTGACTTTGACCACCTACAAGGGCTCGGAGGGTAAAAATGTCTACCTATCTGCATACGCAAATCCGGCAAATGAAGCCGACGGAGATTAGCCGCATTGTGACCGCTTACGAGCGCACTCTGCATGCGCTCTCCGTCAAGGATCGTGACGACCCACTCACGGAAATGGTCGCGAAGACAATCATCAAGGTCGCACAGACCGACATCGCTGATCCCGCAGAGATTTCGGCTCAGGCGATCAAGCAATTGGAAGTCCGGTGACAAAATGAGATCTTCAGGCGAAGGAACGCCCCGCATGATACTCACCGGCGCTGGGGTCTCGGCGAATAGGCGCTCGTTCATCGTTTTGGAAATTGCCGATGAAGATCGGGCTTTTGAGGTGGCAAGGAGAATCGCTGAGCGCACGGGGCGTGAGGTGACGGTGCGTGATGTGAGCTGGGTAGAATTGACCACAATTCCGGGTGGGAAGAGGCACTGAGACAGGGTTCTTATGCATGATGGTTGGCGGCAGCACGGCGCCTTCCGCACGCCTTTACAGAGCCATTTGCGACGCGGCTGTTCCTCATCAATGCGAGGGCAGCCCGCGAAGCTATGCGGTGCTTATATCCTCGAGACCGTCGAACCCGCCGAGCTGGACAATCTTCTCGAGATCGCCAAGCGTGACCGACTTTAAATCAAGAATGCCCTGCGAACGGAAAGCCTGAGGGACTCGGTTGACATGCACGACGCTTAATCCAAGTGCGTCGGCGAGTCGAGGGAGGCGTTAGTTGCGGGGACTGGATTTGAACGTACGTAAACTTTGCGAGCCTTAGGGAGGGAAATCCGCGAGCGCCCTTCGCGCCGATCGTCCAGCGAACACTATCATACAAGAGCGTGCTCAAGCGTGGAAAAGCGTAGTTTTGGTGCCCAGGGGCGGGATCGAACCACCGACACTGCGATTTTCAGTCGCATGCTCTACCAACTGAGCTACCTGGGCATACCCGCGGGGCCGAAAAGGCCGGAGCGAGCGGGCGGTTTATAGAGAGGTCGGAGCGTCGTGTCCACCCGCCTTCGCCAAAGGCTTCGGCGCGGCGAGCCCGCCCGGCACTCTTTCCCCAACTTGTTGGGAAATCTTGGCTATTCCGGGTCCTCCGCGTCGTCCTCGCGGCCTGGGACGACATAGCGGCCGGTCAGCCAGCGGTTGAGGTCGACGTCGCGGCAGCGTGCCGAGCAGAACGGGCGGAAGGCCTCCTCGACGGACTTGCCGCAGATCGGGCAGGCGCGCGGGGTGGCAGAAGGTATGGCCTTGGGCGTTCGGGGTTGGTCAGTCATGGCTGGGACGGAGTTTACAACATCTGGCAATTGCGGAGGCGGCCGCATGTTCCGCTGCGCTCCCTCTCGGCTTGCGGGTAGGGCAATCGCATATGCGTCTTCGCCGGCCGCGCAGGTACCTGGCCTCGTGCCTCGAGACGGCGACCTCGCCCGCAAGCGCAGGGCGATAGCCTCGGAGCGAGGGGCGTCTCCGTGATTTCTGGATAATGGAAGAATGCCGCTGATTTGCCCGACGAGTCAAGTTGCCGTGGCCCGGCAGCCGCCGGCTACTTTGCATGGGGTTGTTTTCGATATTTTGGCAGCGCGCCCCTGCGGCGAGCTATCGCGTCCGGCTGTCGGCCTCGTTCCATAGCCCGGCCATGACGATGTGGAGCAATCGGGGTGGGGGTCTCACCGCGAGTCGCCCAGGAGGAAAAAGCTTCACCCGTATCGCATCTTCGATGCGATACGACCTCTCCCGCGAGCGGAAGAGGTGGACTGCCGTCGCCGCACGAAAGCAGATACCTCACACCGCGACGGAGTTGAGCCAGCCGTGGCGGATCGGAAAGCCCTCGCCGCCGAGCAAGGTCACGGTCTCGTAGAGCGGCAGGCCGACCACATTGGTGTAGGAGCCGACCATCTTGACCACGAACGATCCGGCGATGCCCTGCACCGCGTAGCCGCCGGCTTTGCCGCGCCATTCGCCGGAGCCGATATAGGCCTGGATGTCGTCCTCGCTGAGCCGCTTGAAGCGCACGCGCGTTTCGACCAGGCGCTGACGGAATGCCTCGCGCGGCGTCACCACGCAGATCGCGGTGTAGACACGGTGATTGCGGCCCGACAGCAGCCGCAGGCACTGCGCGGCCTCGTCGACCAGATTGGCCTTGGGCAGGATGCGGCGGCCGACCGCGACCACGGTGTCGGCGGCAATGATGAAGGAGCCGCGCAGGTCGTCGTCAAGATGCACCGATTTCAGCGCCGCGTCGGCCTTGGCGCGCGCCAGGCGGTTGGCGCAGGCGCGCGGCAACTCGCCCCGCCGCGGGGTCTCGTCGACATCGGCCGGGCGCAGCGCATCGGGCTCGATGCCGGCCTGGTTGAGCAGGGCCAGCCGCCGCGGCGAACCGGAAGCAAGAACGAATTTGGGACGGCCTAGCATGCGGGCTTTTGGGCTGAATCGGGGGGACGGACGCGGGCGGAACCTATCGGATGGGGCATGGATGCACAACCTTGGAACCGGCCGCGAATCGCGCCCCCGCCTGGAGACAAGGCCCCATAAGCACAGCTGTTTGTCAGTCTGGCGACAAGCGGCGGTTCTGCGAATCGGAACATGCTGGTCCCCTCGCCACACAAAGCCTCACAGGTTTGCCGCGCCGGCCTTGGCAAAGCGGCGGCGGATGCGCAGCAACAGGCCGTCGCAGACCTCGCGATAGGCGGCCAGCTTCTGCTCGCGCGAGCCCTCGGTGCCGGTCGGATCGACCGTAGGCCAGTATTCGACGTCGGCCGCGAGCGTGCGGGTGAGGTCGAGCGCCTTGTGATGCGCTTCGGGAGCCAACGTGATGATGAGATCGAAGTTCAGCCCCTCCCAGTCCTCGAGCTCCTCGAAGGTTTGCGGCTTGTGGCTGGAAATGTCCTGGCCGAGTTCCGCCATTACCGAGACGGCGAACGGATCGAGCTCACCCTTCCTCACCCCGGCCGAGCGCACATAGAGGCCTTGCGGAAACATCTGCTGCAGCAGGCTTTCGGCCATCGGCGACCGCACGCTGTTCAGGCCGCATGCGAACAGCACGGCCTGGGGGTTGCGCGCGCGCGGCGCTTCCATGCGATCAGGCTTTTTTCGATCGGGGTACGCCCCCGTCAATCATCGCGTCACCGATCATGCGCCCTCACCCTTCCAGTGCAGCACCGTGATCAGCGTGAACAGCCGTCGCGCGGTCTCGAAATCGACGCGCACCTTGCCCTTGAGCCGCTCCTGCAGCGTGCGCGAGCCCTCGTCGTGGATGCCGCGGCGGCCCATGTCGATCGCCTCGATCTTGTCCGGTGTCGCGGTCCGGATCGCCTGATAGTAGCTGTCGCAGATCATGAAGTAGTCCTTCACGACGCGGCGGAACGGGGTCAGCGACAACAGATGCGCGACCACCGGCGCGCCGTCCTCCTTGCGGATGTCGAACATCAGCCGGTTGCCGGTGATCGCGATATGCAGGGTGTAGGGCCCCGGCCCGGCGGCGCCCTCGGGCGCGAACAGGTTCTGCTCGATCAAATCGTAGATCGCGATCGCGCGCTCATGCTCGATATCGGGCCCGGAACGGCCGATCGATTCCTCGTCGAGCGTCACCGCGACGATGCGATTGTTGGAATCCTCGTCGTCTGGTGGCTTGTTCATGAGAGGTTGAGGCGCAATCCGACGGAACGTGAATGGGCATCGAGACCCTCGGCCTGGCCGAGCGTCATCGCGGCGGGCCCGAGCGCACGCAACTGATCCGGCCCGCACCGCAGGATCGAGGTTCGCTTCATGAAGTCAAGCACCCCGAGGCCCGACGAGAACCGCGCCGAGCGCGCGGTCGGCAGCACATGGTTGGAGCCGCCGACATAATCGCCGATCGCCTCCGGGGTATGGGCCCCGAGGAAGATCGCCCCGGCGTTGCGGACCTTGTTCGACAGGCCCTCGGCATCCGCGGTCATGATCTCAAGATGCTCGGCCGCGACCGCATTGGCGAGCTCGACCGCGGCGTCGAGTTTTGCCACCTTGATCACGGCACCGAAATCGTTCCACGAGGCGCGGGCGATCTCGGCGCGCGGCAAGGTCGCCAGCTGCGCCTCGACCGCGCGCTCGACGTCGGCGGCGAGCCGTGCACTGTCGGTGATCAGGATCGACTGCGCGCTGACGTCATGCTCGGCCTGCGCCAGGAGATCGGCCGCGATCCAGTCGGCATTGCCGGTGTCGTCGGCGATGACCAGCACCTCGGAGGGACCGGCGATCATGTCGATGCCGACCTTGCCGAACACCAGCCGCTTTGCCGCGGCGACATAGGCATTGCCGGGGCCGACGATCTTGGCGACCGGCGCGATCGTCGCGGTGCCGTAGGCCAGCGCCGCCACCGCCTGCGCGCCGCCGACGCGGTAGATTTCCGAGACGCCGCCGAGATGGGCGGCCGCGAGCACCAGCGGGTTGAGCTTGCCGTCCGGCGCCGGCACCACCATCACCACGCGCGGCACGCCGGCGACCCTGGCCGGCACCGCATTCATCAATACCGAGGACGGATAGGCCGCGGTACCGCCGGGCACATAGAGCCCGACCGCATCGACCGCGCTCCAGCGCCAGCCGAGCTCGACGCCGGCGGCATCGGTGAAGCGCTCGTCCTTCGGCAACTGGCGGCGGTGGAAGGTCTCGATCCGGTCGCGCGCGAACCTCAGGGCCTCGACGGTCTCGGGGTCGCAGGCCGCAACCGCGGCGTCGATCTCGGCTGCCGTAATGCGCAGGCCGGCCGCGTCGATATCGAGCCGGTCGAACTTTTTGGTCGCCTCGAGCAGCGCCGCATCGCCGCGGGCCGCCACGTCGTCGACGATCGCACGGGTGGCGCGCTCGACGTCGGCCGACACCTCGCGCTTGGCCGCCAGGAAATCGCGGAATCGCTGCTCGAAATCGGCGCTCTGTCGGTCCAGGCGAACGGGCATGACGGCTTTCTTAGGAGGAATTCGGGTCCCTGCTCAATGGCGCGACGGATAATGGCCGTCAACCCTTGGGGGGAGCTGATTTACCCCGGCGCCATCCCGAGGTCGTCTGCCCCAAGATCGGTCAATTCGCATTCCAGGCACTCGACATCCAGCCGCAGCGCCCCGCCATGGCCGAACATCAGGAGCGCGCTGCCGCCCGGCGGGTCGGAGGCATAGAACTCGATCCCGAGCAGTTCCAGGGTGGCTTCCGGGGCCTCCAGGTCGATATTGCGCGACTTGCATGCCAGCACCCGGTCGAACCGCAGCGCGGCGATCAGCCGGCGCGAGCAGGTGCCGCCCGACAAGGTCTGCTCCCAGTCCAGCCGGTTCAGGCCGACCACGAGCCGCTTCTCGTCCTGGCGCCAGACGATGTCGGAGGGCTGGACGCGGGCGTCCTGCACATGGGCCGAGATGACCGCGAGGTCATCGGCGTCGAGGGCGATCAGTTTCAGCGGCGCGGGTGGGGACATGACGGTGGTTATAACGCCCCGCGGCCCGGGAGGTACCAGACGGCCAATGGAATTCGTGCTGGAGGAACCGGCCGGCCCAAACAGCACCTTCGCCGCCCGGCAGTCGCATACAGCGCAGCGTCGACGGAAGTTCCGACATATCGTCATCGCCGGGCGTGACCCGGCCATCCACGCCTTTCTTCACGTAGCACCAAGACGTGGATGCCCGGGACAAGCCCGGGCATGACGAGTTTGTGGACGTCCAGAGCGAACCCCGTTCGCCGAGGACGCGTTAGACCGGCGCGGTGCAGAACGCAGCCCCGCGCCTCAGCCCTTGATGAACGCCAGCAGATCCTTGTTGATCGTCTCGGCCTCCGTCGTCGGCATGCCGTGCGGAAAACCCTTGTAGGTCTTCAGCGTGCCGTTCTTCAGAAGCTTGGCCGAGAGCGGGGCGGAGTCGGCGTAGGGCACGATCTGGTCGTCGTCGCCATGCATCACCAGCACCGGCACGTTGATCTTCTTCAGATCCTCGGTGAAGTCGGTCTGCGAGAACGCGACGATGCCGTCGTAATGCGCCTTGGCACCGCCCATCATGCCCTGCCGCCACCAGTTCTGGATCACGGCTTCCGACGGTTTTGCGCCGGGCCGGTTGTAGCCGTAGAACGGCCCGGCCGGCAGGTCGCGGTAGAATTGCGAGCGATTGGCGGCGAGCTGGGCCTGCAAGCCGTCGAACACCGACTTCGGCAGGCCGCCGGGATTGTTCACCGTCTGCACCATCAACGGCGGCACCGCGCTCAGGATCGCCGCCTTCGCCACCCGGCTCTCGCCGTGGCGGGCGATGTAGTGCACCACCTCGCCGCCGCCGGTGGAATGGCCGACATGGACGGCGTTCTTCAGATCGAGATGCGCGGTGACGGAAGCGAGGTCGTCGGCATAGTGATCCATGTCATGACCGTCGGCGACCTGGGCGGAGCGGCCGTGGCCGCGGCGGTCGTGGGCGACGACGCGAAAGCCGTGCCCCACGAAGAACAGCATCTGCGCGTCCCAGTCGTCCGACGACAGCGGCCAGCCATGGCTGAACACGATCGGCTGCCCCGAGCCCCAATCCTTGTAGAAGATCTCGACGCCGTCTTTGGTGGTGATGGTGGGCATTTGATCGCTCCTCTTCTGCCAAATATATCGGTCCTCGGCGCGTCAGGCATGAGCGCCCGACGCCGCACGATTGTGCATCGTGTTTTATGCCGCGTGTCGCCGCGAAATGATGTCGCGCGCGTCAGATCAGGCGAACGTGACCGGCCTGAAGCGGCGCCAGGCACCGATGATCACCACGGCGAAGAACACCAGCACGATGCCCTGCACCGCCGCAAACACCGGCCCGGACGGCGGGTTCGGCGGCACCGCCGGCGCCAGCGCCTGCAACGCCGGCACCTTGAGGAAGCTCTGGATGACCAGCACGAAGACGTTGAGATAGAGCGAGACCATCGCAGTCACGATATAGATCGGGCGCCAGGCGCCCTTGAGCTGCATCGCATAGAGCGCAATGCAGGCAATCGCGAGCAGCACCAGCGAGAGCCCGCCGATGATGTGCGACGGCAGCAGCTTCTCGGTCACCAAAGGCGGGATCACGAATCCGGTGGCGCTGGTCAGGATCGTGAGCACGAGGAAGATCGCGGTCAGCCCAGGCATCGCGCGCGAGCCGAGCAGCCCGAACATCACGAGCACGCCGGCGACGATTGCAATCAGGCTGATAATGACGTGCACGAGCACCAATGTCGTCATGTGGCGCACTCCCCGTTGAGACCCGCGTGCGAGGTTACGATGCGTGACGGAAAATTGCTACATGCTTCGATGGCAGGACGGCCGACATCTCATCGAAATTTGCCGGCGTCGGCGATTGCTGAAAATTTTCGCACGTATGTCACACGATGCGGCATCGTGCGCCCTGTGCGAAGCTGAATCAATCATAGCGCGGGATCGGTCCGTCATGCGGCGTCTTGCGCCTCGACAGGTCGAACAGCACCTCGTCGACATAGCACCAGCCCCAGCCTTCCGGCGGATCGTAGCCCTCGATCACGGGATGGCCGGTGGCGTGGAAATGTGCCGTCGCATGCCGGTTCGGCGAATCGTCGCAGCAGCCGACATGGCCGCAGGTCCGGCAGATGCGCAAATGCAGCCAGCGGCTGCCGCTCTTCAGGCATTCCTCGCAGCCGAGCGCGCTCGGCGTGACGTCCTGGATGCCGGCGATATGGGTGCAGCCTTTTGTCATTTTTTCGGCCTTTACCTGTCGCAGCTATTTGATCCGTCATCCTGAGGTGCGAGCTCTTGCGAGCCTCGAAGGATGCACGGCCACACTGTGGTCGATTCATCCTTCGAGACGCCGCTTCGCGGCTCCTCAGGATGACGGAGGAAAAGCTACAGCGTCGGACTGCCCGCGTCGGCGAGATAGCCGTGCAGGGCGGCGACGACCTGCGCGCCCTCGCCGATCGCGCCGCCGACGCGCTTGACCGATCCAGAGCGGACATCGCCGACCGCGAACACGCCGGGCACCGTGGTCTCGAGCAGCGGCACGGCGCGCGCGCCCTCGCCGGTCTGCACGCCGGTCATCACGAAGCCGCCGCGGTCGACCTGCACCCCGCAGCCCTCGAGCCAGCCGGTCGCCGGATCGGCGCCGACAAACAAAAAGAGATTACGGATATCCATGGTGAACTCGTCGGGCGCGAGCCGGCTGCGCCAGCGCACCCGCTGCAGCGTCTCGGTGCCGTCGAGTCCGATCACCTCGGTATTGAACATCAATTCGATGTTCGGCGTCGCCTCGATGCGCTCGATCAAATAGCGCGACATGCTGGCCCCGAGCCCGCCGCCGCGGATCATCATGTTGACCCTGCGGGCATGCGCCGACAGGTACACCGCCGCCTGCCCCGCGGAGTTGCCGCCGCCGACCAGCACGACATCCTGGTTGGCGCAGAGCCGCGCCTCGATCGGCGAGGCCCAGTACCAGACGCCGCGGCCTTCAAAGGCATCGAGATTGTCGATCTCGGGCCGGCGATAGCGCGCCCCACTGGCAACCACCACGGATTTCGCGCGCAGCGTATGCCCGCATGCGGTGTCGAGCACGAATGCGCCGGACGCTTTCGTGCAGTCGAGCGATTTGATCGAGACCGGGATCAGCATCTCGGCGCCGAATTTCTGCGCCTGGTTGAAGGCGCGCCCGGCCAGCGCCTGGCCGGAGATGCCGGTCGGAAAGCCCAGATAGTTTTCGATGCGCATGCTGGCGCCGGCCTGGCCGCCGAAAGCGCGGGAATCGAACACCGCGACCGACAGGCCTTCCGACGCCGCATAGACCGCGGTGGCAAGCCCGGCCGGCCCGCTGCCGACCACGGCGACATCGTAGAGTTTTTCATGCGCGCTGTTGCCGATCATGCCGAGCGCCATCGCAAGCGCGGTCTCGGACGGATTGCGCAGCACCGTGCCGTTGGGACAGACCACCAGCGGCAGCTCGGCGCGCGTCGGCGAATAGCGCGCGACGAGGTCGGCGGCATCCTTGTCGGTCTCGGGGTCGAGGAAGTGGTGCGGCTGGCCGTTGCGCGCCAGGAAATTCTGCAGCGACGCCATGTTGCCGACCGAGGCGGGCCCGATCAGCACCGGCCCGCCGGCGCCGCCCTGGATCAGGCTGACGCGGCGCAGGATCAGCGCGCGCATGATGCGTTCGCCGAGATCGGCCTCCGCAACCAGAAGCGCGCGCAGCCGGTCGGGCGGCAGCAGCAGCGTCTCGACCACCCCATCGGCATGGCCGTCGACCAGCGCCGGGCGGCCGGAGAGCTGGCCGATCTCAGCGAGAAACTGGCCCGGTCCCTGGTCGATGATCGGCGCGACATGGCCGAGGCCATCACGCTGGGTGATCGACACGCTGCCCGACAGCACCACGAACATGCCGGGACCTGGCGTGCCGGTCTCGAACAGTGCCTCGCCGTCCTGGTATGAGCGCGGCTCGCCGAAGCGGCGCATCCGTTCGATCTCGTGGCCGGTCAGGGTCGGAAAGGTCTGCTCATGGCGCGGGAAGGCGTAGGCGGTTGCGCTCAGCCGATCGATCGTCGTCTCATCTACAGCCATATCGGCGACCCGCTTCCTTTAACAATGCGCACGAACCGTGTTTAACGGCGCGGCTCGTTTCCGCCGGCGTCATCTAGCGAGCCATCGGCTGGTTCGGAAGCCACATCCTCGCGACCGCGCGCCTGCGATTTCCGTCGCTTCAGATTTTCGCGCAGCGCCAGCTTCAGACGATCCTGTCGTGAATCCTTCACGCGGGCTCCGGCCTGCCCGCCGCCTCTGTCCTGATCGCCTGTCATTCTAGAACTCTCGAACCGCCGACGGCCTGCGCAGACGCGACCATATCCAATGGACAGCGCTGGCGCACCCTGCCCGGTCGGCCAGTTGCATGACGCGGCACGATTCGCGGTAAAAGGGCGATCGGGAACCCAATCAGGCCGCGATCGGCCAGATCCGAAGCGATCGCTGGCGCGAGGTGTGAATTTCCGCGGATTTCACGGCCACCCTTTTGCTTGCGCCTGAGGGGGCCTTGTGGCAAGAACCGCCCCGCTTGGACGGGCCTCGAGGGGCCGATTCTAATTCCCGGGCATGCTGCCGTAGCTCAGTGGTAGAGCACTCCATTGGTAATGGAGAGGTCGACAGTTCAATCCTGTCTGGCAGCACCATTTCTTTCATCAAAGCAATAACTTAGGGACTCCGCCGTACAGCGGGGTTTTTCGCGCGACCGGCGGGGGAGCGAGCGGGGGAGCGCGCCTCTCAACGAGATGAGCAAGACCAGAGCAGTTTGATTTAGCCCGTAGGGCCGCACAGCGCTGGAAGGGTGTGAATAACCGGGAGAAGGGGAACAAAACAGGACTCCCGCAGGGCGTCAGTGTAAATTGTCCCGTGGCGGCCGAATCGCCGCTCATGAAAAAAACCGAGCCCTCCTCCCCAGGAAACCTCGGCTCTTTCTCATGTCATCCACTGAGGCCTCGAAGGCCATTTCAGCGTCATCGACGTAACAGTGCGTCAGTGACTCGAATAGGTCAAGAGGTCCGATAGAAGGACTGCGCTCTTGAATAAAACGAAGTTCACGGACGACGAAGCTGTCGACGTTTGGCTGCGTTCGTGGAGTGGTCAATACCAGCATCAGATTGCTGCCGCATATGAAATCAATGTGCGCGCCGTGAATCATGTGCTGAAGGAGAAGACGCACCTTGGAAGCAGGCAAATTGCAGCTTCGAAGCGTTCCGCGTAATTGAGTTGATACGGCGGGCGGCGGAAATGCCGCCCGTTCGCGTATGAACGATCGTCGCTGATTCAGTTTGCGAGGAACCAATGGTTGCAAAGCTTCCGTACATGGCACTCCCCGGTGCCGTTCCAAAGATTCTGGCGAAGATAGATGAAGCCAAGCGCCCAGAGCGGTTCACGCAGGATTATCTTGCAACTGTGCTGGGGTTCAACGGCGGAAACTACCAAGCATTTTTGCCGATGCTCAAGCGCATGCGCTTCCTTGAGCAGGACGGTACTCCAACAAGACTTTACGATCAGTATCGCAACGATGACACCAAGGCGCTCGCGCTGGCCGAGGGTGTACGCAATGCATATTCCGCTCTATTCGAGCGCAACGAGTACGCTCATCACCTTAGCAAAGAAAAACTAGCTTCCCTTGTGACTGAGATAACCGGTCAGGAGAAGGACAGCTCAGTTTCCAAGTACATTGTTTCGACGTTCTGGAACTTAAAGGAAGCAGCTGATTTCGACGGCAAACCGGAAGCCGAACACCCCACGAAGGACAAAGCGATAGTCACCACGCCGAATTCGACTTCCGACCCTGCGCCCGAGACGAAACGCAGGCCGGACTTGGCCGAAAATGTGGAATTCAAGGTAGGCTACACTATCAACTTGAATTTGCCTGAGACGACGAATCCTGAAGTGTTCAACGCCATCTTTAAATCGTTGAAAGAACATTTGCTGCGGGGCTGACGTGAAACCTACAGACGCAATCCGGCTGTTCGGCTTGAACAACCTGAGTATTGAGTCCGATATTCAGCGCGTTGAATCGGAGCACAGCATCGATCTGGGGCATCGCAAAAAACCGAGTAAGGCAACGCCCGAGGAACAATTCTATCCGCAATTTTCGCAGAAGCTTCGCGAGGAGGCGGACGCCATGGCCCAGCATTTTGCGATCTTTTACTGTCTAGAGAATTCGATTCGCCAACTGATAAGCGATCGCCTCGAAGAGGCCCATGGCGAGAGTTGGTGGGACACGGTCGTTCCACCCAATGTACGGGACAATGCCAACAAAAACCGTGCCAAAGAGGTTGCGGCTGGGGTCACACTTCGCTCCGAGGTGATGATCGATTATTCCAATTTCGGTGAACTCGGTGAAATCCTCAAAGCTAATTGGACTATTTTTGGAGATACTTTGAGAGACATATCAGCGGTCCAAAAGATTCTTGGAAGCTTAAACTCCCTTCGTGCGCCTATTGCTCACTGCAAACCACTAGCTCCGGACGAGGTTCTTCGGCTTCATCTAGGACTTCGAGATTGGTTCAGACAAATGGGGTAAGAAACCCAGGTGGAACGCCGTCGCCAAGCCGAACTCGATTTTGTCTCCTGTCCCCCACCAAGCCTTCGACCCATTCAAGCATCAAACTAATCCGGCACGCTAAGCTTGGCGCCTAGGTCGAGCGACCAAGCCCAGGCGACGCGCTGCGCGCAGGTTCACGAAGCACCCGGGTTGCACACGGACCATGACGCGTCGGTCATAGGACCTGATGTAACGGATCAGCGGCTTGAATTCGCGTTTCATTGTTCGCTCCAACTTGCCCGACGACGGAATGTCATCGGTGCCGCAGCGTTGGTAATGCGTGGTCGAGCGGAATACCCTACGGGCTTACTCGGAGAATTTTACCAGAGCGGGTAGCCACGTTTCCTGCAAGCCTCGCACATGCGGTTGTGGCGGCCCTCAGATGGAAAGGCTTTCTGGCAGCACATGCAATTGCGCTTCGTCTTGCTGGCGTTCCGCCTGCGGACCTGCTCGCGCGCCAGCGCGCGACGTTTCTCAGTGCTGTATGGATCAATGGCGTTGTATTCAGCCCTCACCTGGGCTCGAGAGATCGGTGGATCGAAGGCCAAGAGGTGACACGCCAATCGCTCGCATACACGATGGCCTTCAATGCCCAGGGCGAAGACCTCCGCGAGGGTCATTCCCACACGGAGCTCTGTCCAGGGCTTACGCTGCGCCTTGAAGTTGATGCTGGATATGCGAGCGTCAATCATTTGCCGGCCAGCGCGCGCACCTTCTTCGCGGCAACCGCACGAGGAGACTCAGGTCGGTTGATGACTTCGCCGTAGCGGGCGGTAAGCCGGTTGCCAGCGTCCATCACGCGCTCGATGGTCTTAGCGGTTGCCTCGTACTGCGCGGAATCAACAGGTGCGAACTGCGCCGCTGCCCGCTTCCGGATGGCGTCTTGCGCGGCCTGATTGAGCCCAGAGAGGAAGGGTTGGGCATGCAGGATCGCAGCAACGGTGGCTTTGTCACCGTCCGTCACGGCTTGCATGCAAAAAGACATGCGATCGCCGTCGGGCAGGCTCTTGACGTAGGCGCGCACCTCGGCCGCCAACGCTGTTCCTTCGGCCGTCTTGCGGCTGGGATTGTCGATTGCTTCGGCAACGCGCTTGCCAAGCGTCTCGTGAAGGCCTTTCAGTTCCTTCATCTTGCGATCGACCGACGGCAAGACGTCGGCCAAGGCTTGCCGGGCGGCTTCGACCAGTTCGTCGCTGAAGGCAACGAGCGTGGGAACCCCGTTCACCATCCGCACGTCGTGCCCCGCTCGCTGGGCTCTCTTGGCCTGCGCAACCGTGAGCGGCTCCGCCTCGCGGATCGAGTTTTGCGCGTCATTCAGCTGAGCGAAACGCTCGTAGCAAACCTTGAGCGCTTCGCGTGCGGCTGAGTACGCGAAAACGCCCAGGGTGCCTTCCTGCTCCAGCGCCTTACTCGTGTCGGCCGAGAAGGAGTCAGGGTGCATGCTAATCGGCACGTCAGTACGGATTGGTGTGAGTGGTTCGAACATAGTCGGCTCCTATTGTCGGTAGGGATTGCCCAGGTCGGTGCTGTAAACGTCGGGGCCATCGAGCGGGTGATGAAGGTGTGGGCGCAGGTGGTCGCGGACGTTGTTCTGCCCAGACGTCTGCTGGTGCTCCATCGCGGCGTAGCGCGCGGCATCGGCCGCGTGATCCGGACCGGTTGTCAGCACATCTTCAGGACGTGAGGGATCGCGCTGGATGAACGGCACGGTCTGCCAGAAATATTTGCAGCGTGCGGTGATCCACATGCCGGGACGACCATTCCGCTCCTTGGCGTTGTGGAGGAGCTGCCGCATCGTGGACCAGCCAGCGACGCGTTGCTTCTGGGGCCGCTGGAGGTTCACGCCGAGCTCGTACAGAACTTGGAGGAGTGTATCCTGCAAACCTGCGGCGTCATCGCCGACGCCGTATGTGTTCGCACCCCACCGTCCGCACATCTCAAGGATTGCTTCGGCCAACTTGCCCGGAGGCCAGCGCAATCCCTCGTTGGGATCGTTCGGGTCAACCGTAGCTAGCTCATCCAAGAGGATGAGCGAGTTACGGGGGAATGGCCCGATGTCGCCCGGTGCCTTCAGGCAGACGTAGGTGACCGAAGGAGCGGAGCTGCCCCAATCCATCGCGAGGTACGAGCGCCAAGCCTTCGTAACGGGATAGGGCCACGCCACGGGAAGCATGTGGACCTTCTCGTCGAGCGTGCCGCCGAAGAAGGCACCGCGTGCGATGTTCCAATCGCCGTTGATCCAGGCCCGGAACAGCTCTTCGTCGTTACCGCACGCTGCCCGAAGGCGCCGCTTGTAGTCCTCGTGATCGAGATGTGGATTGTGGATCAATGTTGATGGGCAGTTCACCCACGTTTCGCCGTCCAGCTCATACGGGTGCCAGGCGAGTTGTCGCGCGATGAAGTTTTGATGGATGAGCGCATGCAATGGTCCGCCCGGGTTGGCGGTGCGGACCTCGCGGAGCGGGATGCCTTCGGCGCCGCGCAAGTTCGATTTCAGCAGGTCAACCCATCGGCGGTCGGCCAGCAGCCCGAACTCGTCGATGATCGGGAGCGTGAAGGATCGTCCCTGATACTTCTTATATGCGTTCGGACCGTCGAGCTGACCGCATTCGACAATCGCACCGTTGGGCAACCTGAATGTGTGCTCTGCGCGGTTGTGCCGAACGCCCTTGCCGTAGGCGGTGGTGAGCAGGCTGTCCAGCTGCTCTTCCAACTCCTGCGTTGCCTTGTGCGTCTCGCGGATGATGAGCGGACGTGCGTCCTCACCGTACTTCTCGACATGGCGCAGCACCAGCAGCAACGCGCCGGTTGATTTGCCGCCACCACGGCCACCGGCCATGAGCAAATTCCAGTTCTCCGGAACCGACAGCACGGTGGACTGATACGGCGTGGGTGCGATGATGCTGCTCATAACGTTGGCTTTCGAGCAAGGGTGGCCGTGCCGTCGACGTCGGTGCCGCCGGTGTAGAGCGGTGGACGAACGCACTGCCGCGCCAACACAGGATTGCCATCGGCGTCAACGCCAACCTGCACCTGTTCGAACTCACCCATGTCGCCGGGCTGAAACATGAAGCGCGACCGCTCGGTGCTCATTGCTGATCCTCCACCGGCTTGGGCTGCTCGATCACGCTGACAGCACGCAGGTAGGCTTCGGGCGTTGCAGCGTCGGGCAAATTTATGATGATGTTGGGCCGCGCCTCGGGCCGGTCGCCCTCGACCCAGCCGAGGCGAGCCTTGGTCAGGTAGATGGCGGCGACCACGTTGCCCTTGCGCGCAGCAGTGAGCAGGTGGTGCGTGAGCTCGTCGGCAAGCAATGCCTTGCCACCGGTCATTGCCTCCTCGACGTTGGGATCGCGCTTCACGATGTCCATCAGCGTCTTGCGGTGGAGGCCGAGCTTCCGCGCAATGGTTGCTTGGTCCTGCCCCTCTGCGGCCATCGCTTCGATGACCTTCAGGCCAGCAGGAGTGACCGTGCATGGCGCAGTTCGGCCGGTGCCAGCGCGGGTGACGAGCGCCGCGCGCGTGGACAGCGCGAGCTGGAGTGCGGTCTTGGTGGTGTTGGTGGTCTTGGGCTTGGTCATGCCCAGAGCGATACGCTCGCGCCAGGCAGGCTTCACTCCGGGCTTACTCGGAGGATTTTGCGCGGAGCCTTGTGCGGTACGAGGCGCCCAGAAAGAGCGCTCTCTATGGAAGGGAGAGGCCGAGCGAGGAAATGCTCAGTGGCTGTGAAGGTTAGCGCGAGCTGGTGGGAGTCGGGGGAGCTCTCGGGGAGCAGCGCACAAGCACAGCGCGCAGAAAGCTTCAGCGCCGCTGGGTTTTTCAGCCAATCTCAGGCGCCTTTTTTAGCGGCGGGAGGGCTGAATTCCGAAGCCGATGAGCCCAATGGACTAATTGGCTCTGTCCATGAACAGCGCCACCGCCACGATGGCGATGGGGCTTATTCCCAACACAATGATGCTCGCGCGGTAAAGTAGGTCACTGCCCATGACACAACCCCAAGCGTGTAACCGGAGCCTACCTCGGGTGGGTCGGCAGTGCCAGTGCGGTTTGTGCCCTGGCTAGGAAATAAATCGTGCGCTAGGTGAGAATACCTGCCTCGCACGGGCAAGGTCGGTGGTCGGTGGTCGGTGGAAAGGTCGGTGGTCCAGAAACCTCACTGCTAGTGGAGTTTCACCGACTACACCGACTTCACCTACTTATTAGAAAGAGAGAGGAGATAGAGAGGAAGCAGCTGGACGGTCGCTCCCGTGTTCTCTCTGCCTGGGCAAGTGGAACGGTCGGTAAGTCGGTGGGTCGGGGAAAACACACGATTACTGTGGGTTAGCAAAACCGGCCCATTCCCGAGGTCGGTGGGTCGGCGGCTCAATTGCCTCGTACCAGCGGCGCGAAGTGGAGCTCCGGCGGAGGATCGCCGTGGAAGAAGTGATACTCGGCCAGCAGCCGTTCGAGCCGCTCCTGATAGTCCGCAGCGGCTTCGTTGGTCGACGAATACAGGAAGCAGGCATTCTCCGTCGTCGTCGTCCACACGTCGTCGAACGTGCGCGGGTCACGAGCAAACACCAGCGCGTCGTTGATGCACATTTCGTAGTCCGTCCAGCCCGCCTCGCCCAGGCGTCCATAGCCACGAGCCACCGGCAGCCAACAGTGCTGAAACTTCGGCGACTGCACCTTGATCAAAGCATAGGGGAAGTCCAGCTGGCGATCCCCAACCAACAATTCATGAATACGCATAACATCACCTCAATCAGAACGGTTGATCGTCATCGTCGGAGAGCGGGCCGCGCGTGCCCGCCCAATGCCGTGCGCTGTCCCACTTCCCCGGCGCACGCAGCTGATCCCACTTGGCCCTCGCTTCGTCTAAGGGCGGCAGCTGATACGAACGCGGCCTGCTGTTCTCGTCCTTCAGGAAGCCCATGGCATTGAACAGCGATGCAACCTGATTCAGCGTAATGTTCTCTCCAGACAGCCGATTTAGCTGCGCATATTTCTGCAGGTCGGAGGTCGCAACACGCGGTCGTCGATCGTCACGTCGCCGAAGCGCCGCAGAGGCGGCCGTATCTGCTTCGGGCAATTCGCCAGCCTGCAGCAAATCGAACCAAATTCGCTCGAAGCCCTTCAAAGACTCATTCTTCTGATCATCCAACGCCGCCGTGCTGGGCACGTTGCGCACCTCGTAATCAGAAAGGTCGTAGTTCTGGAGCATGTGCAGCAGCGCCTCATAGCCGCCCTTTTCGAGTTGCTCCGCTATCGCCTTGAAATAGGGCACCGCCTGCTGCTTCTCTGTACCGACGTCAAGCAAAAGATAGCGCCGCTCATCAGTTGAAGCCTGCACAACGTGCTCGTCATTGGAGGCCATGATGAGGTGGACGTAATTCGGCGCAGACTCGACGTCCACGCCTTTGGCCTCGATAGCAATCGTTTCCTCGGTGATCAGGGTCTTAAGGACGGAAGCGTGCCTCTTGTCTCCGGCGAAGAACGCCTCGTCCGCGAACAGCACAAGGACGTCCCGCAAGTGCGCGTTGAAGTTGCCCACAAGGTGATTGGACTGACTGACCTGCAGGAAATGGCGGCCAAACAGTTTGCCGAATTGCTTGGCGAAGAACGACTTGCCTACACCCTTGCCGCCGCGCAACACGATCGCCACCTCTCCTGGGCGTGCCGGCATCTGCACGCAGCGCGCCATCCAGCCCATAAGGTAAGTGAACGTCGCTTCGTCGTTTGAGCAGACGTTGCGCTTGACGTGATCGAGGAACAACGAGCAATCGCCGGGTCGCGCCTCGTAGGCGAAACCCTGCCACAGGTTGTATGCGTCCGCGACTTCACGCTTCGGCGCGAACACAATGGTGTTGTACTCACGGCGCTGAGGGTGGTCGAGCCACCACTTGCCGACCTTGTCGAACTTCGGGGTGTTACTCTTATCGTCGTACCCCACCTGGACCAGCTTGTTGCGCCAAGCGTTGGAGAAGTCCTCAAAGGACATGCGGGTGAGACGACTCCGCTGCAGCGCCGGGTCTTCCACCTCTTCAATCACGCGGCACTTCCCACCGATGTTGCGGATCACCGCGTACTTCTCGTTCAGCTTGCGGAGCCACGGGTCAACGACCTCTTCCTTCGCGCGCTCGATCTGCCGCAGCGCGTATCGCTCGGAGTTGCTGCCCTTCTCCAGAATGCTTTCGCTGATGGCAAAGTCCGGATCGGTGAGGATGGAGAAGATCACCGCATCCGGCACATTGCAGCGCACGAGCTGGCAGCAAGCGTCGAACACCCACATGGAGCGGCTGTTGTCGCCCTCCTTAGGCTCGTCCGGATGCCGACCCTGCACGCAGATGACCTTCACCCGGTCGGGGACGTTCCACTGATCGAGCTCGTTGATGTCAGCCAGCCGCTCGATGTTGCCGCTGATCTTGATCGCGCGCTCAGGGGATGTGAACCCCTTGAGGTCGGGGGACTGCACCGCCTGGGCTTGGGTGAACTTGGTCAGAGGGTAGATGGCCTCCGGTGCCCAGGAGACGAGGGTAGCGAGCTCCGGGACGCGGCCTTTCTTCAGCTTTCGCTCATCCGGCAGATTGATCGTGCCGGGCAGCCGCATAATGCGGTCGATGTTGTGGCAGTTGTCACCACCGAAGAGAATTTCGAGCTGCTGGTTGTAACGCTTGGCATCCTCCGCCAACGTGAGATCACCCTTAATCGGAATGGGCCGCTCTAGTTTCCAGAACGCCTGATAGCCTCCGCCCGAAAACACAACAGCCGTCGGCGCCGGAACGCCCAGAGGGAGCTTGTCGCCGAGCAAGGCCTTACAACGTGCGCGCTCGGCCTCTAGGTCCTCGCCAGCGCGCGGATCAATGTCCACGTGCAAAAACGCAACCTCTTTAATGTCCTCGCGCTCTGCCTTCTTGTTAAGGTCGTGCAGCGGCGGGTTGACTGACCAATAGATATTTCGCTCCCCGTTGTATCCCTTCAGCCAATCAGCCAACGCGCCCTGCTGATGCTCGTGGAACGTCCTCGTTTCGATGGCCTTGCGATCGGGCCGGATAGCTGTGAGCACCCAAGGCCCGTCCGGATAGACCTGCTTTAGGAATTTTATTGCAGCTTCGTTGTCAGGCTTCGGAGCACTCATGCCGAGACCTTTCGATCCCGGCGCGATGCGACGGCATTCCTGCTGCGCTTGCTGCCGTTCGCGCTCGCGTCCCGTTGGGCCAACATCCAGGCATCTATTTCGCTTTCAAGGAAAACCGCCTTGTTCTGGCCCAGACGAATTGACCGAGGGAACGTGCCCGCTCTAATCCGGTCGTATATGACCGACTTGGACAGGCAAACCCTGTCGAGCACCTGCTTTACACTGATAAATCGCTCGGCCATGGCCGACTTCCTTCCATGCACGCTGCATGGAAGGGACTAAAGCGCAGCTGGCTGCCGAACTCCCTACGGGCTTACTCGGCGCTTTTTGCGCGGGATCGCGCGGGATCGTACCGCCGAGCTGGCGGCGTTGAAGTCATAGTCACTGTCGAGCCAAGTCGTGATGTTCATCATCAACCGTGCTGCTGGGTTGCAAAAGCTGGGATCGTACTGCACAGGCTTGCGCGGCTGCTGTTTGCCGTAGCTGAATTTCGGGGCGAACGATCGCCCAGTGCGCAGCTGCCACCAATCGCGTACCAGCGGGACAATGGCGTTCAATGGGGTGATCGGTGGTCCATCCGGATTGGTTCGGCTCTTGCCAGAGTTTCCTTCCTTGGCTTCCCAATACTGCCAATACTCGCCGAGCCGATCCTTTGGTGGCCTTCCCTTCCGGTGAGGCTCGCCTATTTGCTGCCAGAACTCAGCCCATTCCGCCGGATCGCGTCGCAGCTTGTAGTCTGCCAGCTCGGTGAAGTAGACCTCTGCACACGTTGAGACCAGCTCAGCGAGCTGGTCTCGATGTGGACTGAGGTCGACCGCCTTGCGCAGGTCTGGCTGTATAACAACCCAGCCGTTTGGCTCTGCATCTTTGTTCACTTGTCGAATTACGGCATCGAGCCATTCCCCTTCTGGGTTCATCGGGAATGGTGGCTCTCGCTGGGCGCCCAGCTCAGCCAAAGACGGCACGCTCAGCGGCGGCTTGAGATCGCGAGGCGTGAACGGCTTCTTCACCTCACGACCCCCATCACATGCTGTGCGTAGGCGGCGAGCGCGGCCTTCTTCTCTTCAAGGTACCCATACTTATTATATGTCTTCTGCAGGCCGGGTTTGGCGTGCCCGAGGACAGCGTCGCGAACCTCCTGATTGAAGCCCAGGTGAGCGAGGCGGGTCTCGCAGGTAACGCGGAAATCATGCACGCGGAAATAGGCCAGCTTGGCTTCCGGGTCATCCTTCTGCATCGCGGACAGTGCTGCTTCATCTAAGCGCAACTTCGCCTTGGAGAAGCCGGACACCGGCACCGCGCCGTCGCGTGACGAGAGCAGGAAGTAGTCGTTGCCGGGCCAGATAGGCAGTGCGTCGAAGATCGCCCAAGCCTCGTCCGCAATCGGTACGATGTGGTCGCGCTTACCCTTGTAGCGTGCCTTTGGCACCTCCAGCCATCGCTTGTCGGCATTGATTTCTGAACGCGAGGCATCAGCCCATTCGTTGCGGCGTTGTCCGGTCAGCATCAGGAGCTGGTACATCGGACCGAACGGATAGCCCAGCGAGGCGGCGCCCTGCCAAACGTGGCGGAGCTCTGCATCGGTCAGCGCCCTGCCCGCCTCCTCGTTAACCTCAAGGTCGCCGCGCTTGAGCCCGTGCACCGGACTGTCCTTGATGATTTCGCGATCAATGGCCCAATTGAAGAAGCGGGACAGGTGTTTCCGGACTTCGCGCGCTATCGGCATCTTGCCGCGCGCAACGAGCCCATCGAGCAGTTCATGGACGTCCGACCGCCGGATGTCTTGGATAGGCTTGTCACCCCATTCAGGTCCAACGTGGGTCCGGAGCGTGCTGCCGATCGTCTTCCACGCCTTCACGTTGGGCTTCAGCTCCAGCTCCACGAACCGCTCGCTGGCGAGGGTGAAGGTATTGCTGTGCCGGATGAGGTTCTTTTCCCGGCGCTCATTCCGAGGGTCGAACCCTTCCGTAGCAGCCTGGATGATCTTCCGGGCCTGTTCGCGCGCTTCCGTCAAACCCAGAGGAGGCGTCGCCCCTAGGGTGATGCGATGCTGGGCTCCGGTAAGCAGCCGCCCGTTGCTGTTGGCGCCGCCCTCTCCCGGCACCTTGTAAATGACGCTGAACGACTTCACGCCGCGCGGGGTGACGCGAAGGACAAGCCCAGGGCAGACTTCGTCCTCAATCTCCATCCGCCCGCTCGGTGGAGCGGCGGCCGGGTCGTACTTCAACCGTTCGATGCTTTGCGGGGTAAAACGCTTTTGCTGCCGCGACCGCGCCATGGGGTGTGCCCTCCGGGGGAGCGTCGGGGGAGCGAAAACTGGACGTTCTCTCCCATACTCTCCCGAACTCTGCCGGTCCATTTATAGAGCAAAAACAAACCCTTGGGCTCTCAATAACTTACCCTTGGTTACTCTTCCGGCCTATACACCCTTAAATTGGTAATGGAGAGGTCGACAGTTCAATCCTGTCTGGCAGCACCATCCCTTTCCGCTGTAACATCAGTCACTTACTGAAATTGAGCCCCGCCCGCGGCGCGCCGGCTGCGAGATGTTCGGCGATCGCATCGATCGCGACCCGGGTGCGGAGTGGCAGGAACTGCGCCTCCGGCCAGACCAGGAAGTAGCTCAAGCGCAGCGCCGCGTGATCGGTCAGGACCGGCACCAGCCGGCCAGCCTGCAACCGCCCCTCGATAAGCCACCGCGGCAACCAGGCGAAGCCCATGCCTGCCTCGGCCGCGTCGGCGATACCCTGGAGATCGTCGAGCAGCAGCCGCTTGCGCGGCATGACATCGAGCTCGGTCCCACTCTCTCGGGGGAAGCGCCAGGGTCGCGGCCGGCCCGAGCGGCTGTAGAAGATGCCATCATGGTCGGCGAGTTGCACCGGTTCCTGCAACGGCCGCGCGGCGGTGTAAGCGGGCGCTGCGCAAGCGACCATCGGATACTCCGCCAGCTTGCGGCTGATGAGACCGCCACCGTCGGTGGGAAGACCGCTTCGCACACTCAGATCGTAGCCCTCGCGAAGCAGATCGCTTGGCCGATCGCTGAACGACAGCACGAGATCAAGCGCGGTATGCCTGGTCGCGAGCTTGACCAGCAGCGGCGCGATCAGCATTCGCCCGTAGATCACGGGAAGGGTGACGCGCAGCGTTCCCCTGATAGCGCCGACGTGATCCTTGACCATGGCATCGGCGGCGTGCGCTTCCGACAACACGGCCTTGCAGCGCTCGAAATAGGCGCGCCCGAGATCGCTGAGCGCCATCTTGCGGGTCGTGCGATGCACCAGGGTCGTACCGAGATGCGCTTCAAGGGAACGGATGTGCTTGCCGGCCATCGGCGCCGAGATACCGTACGCACTCGCGGCGGCCGCGAACGAGCCGAGTTCGACGGCCTTGACGAAGACTCCCATGCTGAGAAAGCGGTCCATTGCAAACCCCTGGTTCATTCTGACGTGCCTGGCGGCGCGTTCTCTTCTCGCAGAAGCGGGCTCATGAATGAGGACAACGGAATGCTCTCAACAGGAGACCCGCATGTCCAGCCGTCCAACGTCACAGGCCCCGGGCCTCAATCGCCGCCGCGTCGGAGATACGGTCGTCACCGTATTGAATGACGGCTACCTCGATCTCAGCTTCGAGCTGCTGGCTGACATCACCGTGTCGCAGGCCGAGGCGATGCTTGCGGCTGCGCATCGTCCACCAGATCCGCGCTTCAGCGTCAGCGCATTCCTCGTGCAGGACGGGACCCGCACCGCCCTGATCGACAGCGGCGGCGGCGGGTTCAACGGCTGGGGCGGCAAGCTGCCGGGCGCACTTGCCGCCGCCGGGGTTGCTCCCGGCGACATCGATGCGGTGCTGTTGACCCACGCGCATCCGGACCACATCGGCGGTCTTGTCGGCGCAGACGGCGCTGCCGTGTTCGCCAATGCCGAGCTGATCCTGTCGGACGTCGAGCTGGCTTTCTGGGCGGATACCGCGCGCGCCAGCTCCGCGCCGGAGGCCATGCGACCGATGTTCGCGCTCGCCCGTGCAGCCTTCGCAGCTTACGGCAAAGCTCTGCGCCCGATCGGAAGCGGCGAAGCTGTACCTGGCATCGCGTTCGTTGCTCTTCCCGGACACACGCCGGGCCATGGCGGCTACAAGGTGACGTCGGGAAGCGACACGTTGCTGGTCTGGGGCGACATCACGCACGTGCCTGACGTGCAGATCAAGCGGCCGGACGTCACCATCGCCTTCGACGCGGACCCCGATCAGGCCCGCACAACGCGCATGAAGACGCTCGATATGGCGGCCGCAGAGCGCATCTTGATCGCGGGGCCGCATCTCAACTTCCCCGGCCTGATCCGCGTCGTCCGGTCAGGTTCGGGCTTCGACTATCATGAAGAGCCATGGTGTCCCGCGCTGATCTAGGGCCTCGTCGCGCGCTCGGTGCGCGGCCTCAGACGGTCACCACCACCTTGCCGACCTGCGCATTCGCCTCCAGGAAACGATGGGCTTCGACGATGCTCTCGAACGGGAAGGTCCGCGCGATCCTTGGGCTGAAATGCCCGGAGGCGAGCCCCTGAAGCACGAACGCCTTCGCTTGCCTGAGCTTGTCATCCTGCGACGTGAACTCGAACAGCTCATAGCCGCGGATGGTCAGGTGACGCCCCAGCACGGCCATCAGGGGCAGCGGCGTCGCGTCCGGGCTCAGCGCGCCATAGATGAAGATGATGCCGCCGACCGCGGTTGCTTGCGCCAGCTGCTCGAACGCCGGACCGCCGACCGGATCGAACACGACACGCGCCCCCTTGCCGTCGGTGATACGCAATAATTCGGCGGTCACATCCTGTTCGGCGGTGGCGATGACATGCGCCGCGCCTGCGGCTTTCAACTCATCGGCCTTCGACGACGTCCGGGACAGCGCGACCGGCAACGCACCGACGTAGCGAGCGACCTGAATGGCCGCCAGGCCGACGCTGCTCGATGCGGCCGGAATCACCACGACATCGCCTTTGGTGAGCTTCGCGATGTCGATCAACGCACCCCAGACGGTGACGAAGGGCATCCAGACGGCCGCGGCCATCTCCCAGTTCAGCGAAGGCGGATGCTTCACGACCGCTCGGGCCGGCGCGACCACATCCTCGCCGTACATGCCATAGTCGGCAAAGCTGAACGCCGGGATCACGCTGACGGCGTCGCCGACCGCGAAGCCGTCGACGCCATCGCCCACCGCGTCGACGATGCCGGCGGCCTCATAGCCGAGCCGTGCGGGAAACACCGGCGCCGACACATAGGCGCCTGACCGGTACATCACCTCTGCCCGGTTCAGCCCAATCGCCCGGGTCTTGATGCGAACCTCGCCCGCGCCCGGCACAGGGATCGGGACGGTCTCGATCTTCAACACCTCCGGGCCGCCGACCTGATGGAATCTCACGCTCTTCGACACGCCGTCCTCTCCTCATGTTTATGGCGGCTGACGGAGGTCAGCGGCCTGATCCATCTGGAGGGCAGTATCCGAATGCGCTATACTGTAAAAATTGGCCAGTACTATCCTTAAGCGTAGTGTCAACGATATGCAAAAGCAGAGACGATACGATCTGGTTCCCGGCTGTTCGATGGAAGCGGCAGTCAACCTGATCAATGGCAAGTGGAAGTCGGTGATCCTCTATCACCTGCTCGACGGGACTCAGCGGTTCAACGAGCTGCACTGCCATTTGACCGGCTGCACGCCGCGCCTCCTGACCAAGCAGTTGCGCGAACTGGAGGAGGACGGGCTGATCCAGCGGATCGCGTATCAGGTGATTCCTCCGAAGGTGGAGTACAGCCTGACCGACGAGGGCCGTTCGCTTGGTCCGCTGCTGCTGCAACTTCGGGATTGGGGCCAGGGCTGGCTGAACCGGCGCGGCCGCAAGACGCTCGCCGATCGGGTTCACGACCAATCCGGCGCGACTCACTAGCGGACGATGGATTCCAACCGCTCGCGATCTCCGTGCGCTGGATTCAATGCGCCAGCAGCGCGCTCATCCCGCCGATCGTCAGCACGACGTAGAACGCGAACACACTGCCGACCCATTTCCAATCGATCTGATCATGTTCGGGGCTGAGGCTTTCGATGATGCCGTGCATGATGGTTTCCTTCAGAAGCGTTTTCGAGCGAAGCGGGGACCGGTTCGCGTGATGAAAACGCGTCAAAACAAGAATCCGGAGCCCCGTTCCGATTCAATTGGAACGGAAAAGGCTCTGAAGCGCGATGAGATTAGGTTGAATCGTCATCGCGCTTTAGCTCTTTGTTTGAGCATGATCTTTTCGGAAAACCGCTTCGCACTTTTCCGGATCATGCTTTAGAAGTCGCATACGCGGTGTATAGCCCGCACCTCGAGCACGTCATGTGACTCACTTCACATTTTGCCATCGCGGAGCGGACCCAGCGTGACCGGCCCAGAACTGAAGAAATTACGCGAACATCTCGGCGAGGCACTCGGCCGCGAGCTGACGGCGGCTGACATGGCGAAGCTGTGCGGGCTGTCGGCCGCCGGCGGCGCCGAGAAGCTGCGCAGGTGGGAAGTCACCGGCCCGACCCCGAAGGTTGCCGCCCTGCTGCGCGTGCTGGCGATGGCGAGCGAGCACTATCCGATCCTGGAGAAGTTCGACGTGTTCGATCGCCACGACGTTCCGGTCAGGGATCGCGCCGCGCGTCGCCAGGCGTTCCGCGAGCAGATGCGCGACGACGTGCGCAAGCGACTGGCCTAGCCGGCGGCTTGGTTAACGGGAAATGCGCGCCGCGCGCACCGCGTTAAGCCTTGCTTCATTCCACCTTAAGCGTTCGTTAGGCACAACAAAACGTTTCGCCGCAAAGGCTGCGACTTAACGCTCCGAGCAGCGTTCGGGTGACTGCATTTTATTCAAATGCGGTCTAACCCATCCGCCATGGATGGCGCCATTCACGCTGCGCCTCATGACTTGTCCGGAGACTGCCCCCATGAAGAAGTTCCTGCTCGCAACCGCAGCCGCCGCGGCTGCCGTCGCTGCCTTTGGCGCGACCGCCAACGCCGCCGATTTCAACCGTGGCTACTATCAGAAGGCGCCCGCGCCTGTTTACGCCGCGCCGCTCTACAACTGGACCGGCTTCTATCTCGGCGGCCATCTCGGCGGCGTGTTCTCCCAGAACAACAATTTCAACGGCCTCGCGCTGTCGGACTCCGACGCCCGCTTCATGGGCGGCGTGCAGGGCGGCTACGACTGGCAGCTGTCGCCGATGTGGGTGATCGGCGTCGAAGGCCAGTATTCCTGGGTCGGCGGCCACCAGCTCAACGCGATCTTCCCAGGCGGCTACGTCTACAACAACAACCAGCGCGGCATCGGCTCGATCACCGGCCGCGTCGGCTACACCTGGGGCCCGGGCCTGATCTATGTGAAGGGCGGGTATGCCTATTCCGACAACAACGAAACGGTGACGCTCGGCGGCGCGCCGGTCGGCTTCACGCTCAGCGACAACCACAGCAACGGCTGGACCATCGGCGGCGGCGCCGAATACATGTTCGCGCCGAACTGGTCGGCCAAGGTCGAGTACCAGTACTACGACTTCGGCGACAGCCGCTTCACCGCGCCGGGCGCGCTGGTGCCGGTCGGCAGCTTCCACAATGACGAGCACACCGTGAAGGCGGGCCTCAACTACCGCTTCAATCTCGGCAACCTCGGCGGCCCCGCTTACGGCCGCTACTGAGAATACTGCCCACAACCGATAGTGGAAAAGGCCGGCTCACGCCGGCCTTTTTGCGTCATATCGCGAGCATCGATTCCGCACAGCGAACCAGGACGGCGCTACGGCGCGGCAGCCCTGAAAAATCCCGCAGATGGTCGCAATTTTCCCGATTTTGTTAACCGGCCGCACCGATACTCCCGCGCCGGGGAAACATCCAAGAGTAGTGGCCAAGGTAGTGGGCCAGGGGGCACGGGGGCAATGGCGTTTCGGTTCAAGCTCGGCAATCCAAATCTCAAGCGTATCCATCTGCCGCAGATGGGCGTCAGGGGCAGCCTGTTTGCAGCGTTCGCGGTGATCGCAGGCATGGCGCTGGTGATCAGCGCAGGCGCCGGCATCGTGCTGCATCAGCTCGGCGGCACCATGACGGATCTCAGCGGTCGCGACATTCCGCGGCTTGCCGCGAGCCTGCAACTTGCCGCGCAAAGCGCTTCGCTGGCGGCGCAAGGTCCCGGCCTGCTCGCCGTGCAGAGCGAGGACGCGCTGAACGATCGCACCAAGAAGGTGCAGGACGTCGCGCGGCTCACCAACGCCAAGCTTGGCGAGATCATCGAGCTCGGCGCCGACAAATCCGTCATCAGCGCGCTGCAGGAGAACGTCAAGAACACCGACGAGGCGACCAAGAGCCTGATCTCGGCGGCGCGCGAGCGGCTCGAGGTCGGCGCGCTGCGCGACAAGCAGTACAACGCGCTGCGCAAGGCGCAAGGCGCGTTCGTCTCCGCCGCAAGTCCCGCGATGCTCGACGCGCAGACCCGCCTCAACGCCATCCTCGCCGCGGCCGAGGTGTCCGCGGACGACGCCACCGAGGCGGCCCGCACCGTCGGCCAGATCAGCAACGTGCTTGCCGCCGGCAATCTGATGGCCGCCGACATGACCGCGGCGCTGTCGGCCAATTCCAGCGAAACGCTCGATGCGATCGAGGCCGAGTTCAAGGCCGGGCGCGAACGCGTCAAGTCCAACCTCGAGGACCTGCCGAACAATCCCGCGATCGTTGCGGTGCGCGACACCGCCTCGCAGCTGCTCGTGCTCGGCGAAGGCAAGACCGGCGTGTTCAAGATCCGCCAGAAGGAGCTCGACGCGATCGACTACGGCCAGACCATCCTGGAAGAGACGCGCAAGCTCAATGTCGGGCTCGGCATCAGCGTGCAGCAGCTGGTCGACGCGGTGCAGAAGGAGACCGACAGTTCGACCTTCCAGGCGCGGCAGCAGATCTCGCTCGCGACCATGGTGATGATCGGCCTCGGCGCGCTGACGCTGGTCGGCTCGTTCCTGTTCGTCTGGCTCTATGTCGGACGCAACATCCTGCGCCGCATCCGCGGCCTGCAGCGCTCGATGCAGCTATTGTCCGACGGCGACCTCGACACCGAAATCCCGCAGAGCCGGCAGCGCGACGAGATCGCCGTCATGGCCGACGCGCTGCAGGTGTTCCGCGAGAGCATGGTCGAGAGCCGCGAGCTCACGGAAAACCAGAACAAGGACCGCAGCGCCAAGGCGGAGCGCGCCTCGCGCATGGAAGCGCAGATCGTCACGTTCGAGTCCAACGTCCGCAGCGCGCTAGGCAGCCTGCAGACCGCGGCGAACTCGATGCAGTCGACCGCGCAGAGCATGTCGGCGACCGCCGACCAGTCGAGTGCGCTGGTCAACGCCGTCGCGTCGGCCGCCGAGGAAACCTCGGTCAACGTGCAGACGGTGTCGGCCGGCACCGAGGAGCTGTCGTCCTCGATCCAGGAGATCGGCCGCCAGGTCGTCACCTCGGCGGAGATCGCCCGCAAGGCGGTGGAGGAAGCCAGCGCCACCGACAGCACGATGCAGGGGCTCGCCGACAATGCCGCACGCATCAGTGTGGTGGTCGACCTGATCCAGACCATCGCCTCGCAAACCAATCTGCTCGCGCTCAACGCCACCATCGAGGCGGCGCGCGCCGGCGAGGCCGGCCGCGGCTTTGCCGTGGTCGCCTCCGAGGTGAAGAACCTCGCGAGCCAGACCGCGAAGGCGACCGAGGAAATCCGCCAGCAGATCGTCAGCATGCAGGAGGTGACGACGACGGCCGTCTCCGCCATCCGCAACATCTCGAGCACGATCGGCGAGATCAACGACGTCACCACCGCGATCGCCGCCGCGGTCGAGCAGCAGGGCGCGGCGACCCGCGAGATCGCCCGCAACATCCAGCATGCGGCGGGCGGCACCAGCGAGGTGTCGAGCAACATCGTCGGCGTCTCCACCGCCTCTGCCGAGGCGGGCTCTGCCGCCGGCGAGGTGCTGAGCGCCTCCGACGCACTGCGCCGCGAGGCCGACGTGCTGCGCTCGGAGATCGACGGCTTCCTGTCGAACATCCGCGCGGCGTAGCAACGATATCCCGTAGCCCGGATGAAGCGCCGCGGAATCCGGAACCACCGTTTGTCCCCTTCCCCCTGAAAGGGGGAAGGTCGGGATGGGGGTCAGCCGCAGGCGACGCTCCATGTGGAGAGAACAGATCCCCACCCGCTTTGCTCTGCGAGCAAAGCGACCTCCCCTTTTCAAGGGGAGGTTTGACAAAGTGACCTGTCCCGGATTGCGCTTCGCTTCATCCGGGCTACGGAATTTAGGCCGCTCGATCAACGTATTCTCCGGACGACTATCTGATTTTTCGGCTGGCGCGGCGGCCCGTGTGCCGCTAAGCCGGTAGCATGCATACGAAGACCGACCCCGTGCACTCCTCGGCGGAGGCACTGCGATACCCCTGGGAGAACCATCCCGGCCCCGACCAGGTCGTGGAGGTGGCTCCCGGCGTGCTGTGGGCGCGGCTGAAGCTGCCGTTCCGCCTCAACCATGTGAACATCTATCTGCTCGCCGACGGCGACGGCTGGACCATGGTGGATGCCGGCTTCGGCAATGAGGAATCGATCGCGGCCTGGACCACGCTGTTCGAGGGGCCGCTGAAGCACGTCAAGGTCACCCGCCTGATCGTGACGCATTCGCACCCCGACCATGTCGGTCTCGCCGGCTGGATCACCGAGCGCTTCGGCTGCCCGTTGTTCATGTCGCAGGTGGAATATCTGCAGTCGGTCTATCACCAAAACCGCGGCACCGAGGAGCGGCGCAATGCGCAGCGGCTGTTCTTCCGCCGCCACGGCATGGATGAGGACCTGACCGAAAAACTGCTCGGCCGCGGCCAGGACTATTTGAAGCGCGTCTCGGTGCTGCCGCCGTCCTATCACCGCCTCACCCATGGCGACGAGGTCGTGATCGGCACGCGGCGCTTCAAGGTGATCACCGGCGGCGGCCACGCGCTCGACCAGGTGATGCTGTATTGCGCGGCCGACAAGCTGTTCCTGTCCGCCGACCAGGTGCTGAGCAAGATCTCGCCCAATGTCAGCGTCTGGGCGGTCGAGCCCGAGCAGAACTCGCTCGGCGAATATCTGGCTTCGCTGGCGAGCCTGACCACCACCCTGCCCTACGACGTGATGGTGCTGCCCGGCCACGGCGTGCCGTTCTACGGGCTGAAGACCCGGATCAAGCAGCTCGCCGATCATCATGAGGAGCGCTGCCGACTGATCGCCGAGGCCTGCCGCGAGGTGCCGCAGACCTCCAAGGAGCTGGTGCCGGTGGTGTTCCACAAGCACGTGCTGGACGAGCACCAGATGGGTTTTGCCGCCGGCGAGCTGGTCGCCCATGTCAACTACATGCTGGTCGAGGGCCGCCTGACGGCGGAGATGCACGCCGACGGCATGCTGCGCTTCAAGACGACCTGAAGCCGGCCGGGCGGCAAGGCATCGCCCGGCGATTTGACCGAAATCAAGCCGAACGGCCCCGGCTAGGGCAATTTGCCCAACTGCGGCGCATGCCCAGATGTGGGTCAATGCATGGACATTAGAGCTGGAAAAGCTCTAAGAAGAAGCAATCATTCCGGTCAGGTTCCGCTTTCTGGGTTTGCCGATGGATTACAGCCAGTTCTTCAATACCGCCCTCAACCGCCTGCACGACGAGCGGCGCTACCGGGTGTTCGCCGACCTCGAGCGGATCGCGGGACGCTTCCCGCACGCGACCTGGCATTCGCCGAGAGGCAGCCGCAACGTCGTGATCTGGTGCTCCAACGACTATCTCGGCATGGGCCAGCACCCCAAGGTGGTCGGCGCCATGGTCGAGACCGCGACCCGGGTCGGCACCGGCGCCGGCGGCACCCGCAACATCGCGGGCACCCATCACCCGCTGGTGCAGCTCGAGGCGGAACTCGCCGACCTCCACGGCAAGGAAGCCTCGCTGCTGTTCACCTCGGGCTATGTCTCGAATCAGACCGGCATCTCGACGCTCGCCAAGCTGATCCCGAACTGCCTGATCCTTTCGGACGCGCTGAACCACAATTCGATGATCGAGGGCGTGCGCCAGGCCGGCTGCGAGCGCCAGATCTTCCGCCACAACGACGTCGCGCATCTCGAGGAGCTCCTGATCGCCGCCGGTCCCGATCGGCCGAAGCTGATCGTCTGCGAGAGCCTTTATTCGATGGACGGCGACGTCGCGCCGCTCGGCAAGATCTGCGATCTCGCCGAGCAATACGGCGCCATGACCTATCTCGACGAAGTGCATGCGGTCGGCATGTACGGCCCGCGCGGCGGCGGCATCGCCGAGCGCGACGGCGTGATGCACCGGATCGATATCGTCGAGGGCACGCTGGCAAAAGCGTTCGGCTGCCTCGGCGGCTACATTGCAGGCCGCGCCGAGGTTATCGACGCGGTGCGCTCCTATGCGCCGGGCTTCATCTTCACCACCGCGCTGCCGCCGGCAATCTGCTCGGCCGCGACGGCTGCGATCCGGCACCTGAAGACCTCGAACTGGGAGCGCGAGCGCCACCAGGACCGTGCCGCCCGCACCAAGGCGATCCTGACCGCCGCCGGCCTGCCGGTCATGTCGAGCGACACCCATATCGTGCCGCTGTTCGTCGGCGATCCCGAGAAGTGCAAGCGGGCCTCCGACCTGCTGCTCGAGGACCACGGCATCTATATCCAGCCGATCAACTATCCGACGGTCGCCAAGGGCACCGAGCGGCTGCGCATCACGCCCTCGCCCTACCATGACGACGGCCTGATCGACGCGCTGGCCGAGGCGCTGCTCCAGGTCTGGGACCGTCTCGGCCTGCCCCTGCGCCAGAAGTCGCTGGCCGCCGAGTAACCCTATCCGTTTCCGACCCCGAATTTGGGCCGGCCGTGCATCGCGCGGCCGGCTCTTTGCGTTATATAATCCGGTATCCGGCCCCTTCCCCGGCCTGGACGGAGATAAGCAGCGATGCTGCACGACTGGGGCGTAATCGCCACGGCGTTCGCCTACATCGGATTGTTGTTCTTCATTGCCAGCCGCGGCGACCGCACGTCGCCGGGCGAGCGCGGTCGTGCCAGCCAGTGGATCTATCCGCTGTCGCTGGCGATCTACTGCACCTCCTGGACCTTCTTCGGCTCGGTCGGCTTCGCCACCCGCACCAGCATCGACTTCCTGGCGATCTATGTCGGCCCGATCGTGATGGTCGGACTGTGTACGCCGCTGCTGCGCCGGGTGATCGCGCTCGCCAAGTCGCAGAACATCACCTCGATCGCCGACTTCATCGCCGCGCGTTACGGCAAGAGCCAGGCGGTGGCGGCGACCGTGGCGCTGATCGCGATCATCGGCTCCGTGCCCTACATCGCGCTGCAGCTGAAGGCGGTGGCGGCGTCGCTGGAGACCATCCTGAGCGAGGACCAGGCGTTCTCGAAAATCCCCGTGATCGGCGACATCGCGCTGATGGTGACGCTGGCGATGGCGGTGTTCGCGGTGCTGTTCGGCACCCGCCACACCGACGCGACCGAGCACCAGCACGGCCTGATCCTGGCGATCGCGGCCGAGTCCATCGTCAAGCTGGTCGCCTTCATCGCCGCCGGCGCCTTCGTCACCTTCTGGATGTTCTCTCCGGTCGAGCTCTACGAGCGCGCCCTGAAGACGCCGGAGGCGGTGCGCGCGATCGAATATGTGCCGTCGATCGGCAATTTCCTGATCATGACGCTGCTGTCGTTCTGCGCGGTCATGCTGCTGCCGCGCCAGTTCCATGTCAGCGTGGTGGAGAATTCGACGCCCGCCGAAGTCACCCGGGCGCGCTGGCTGTTCCCGCTCTACCTCATCGCCATCAACCTGTTCGTGATTCCGATCGCGATCGCCGGCCTCGTCATCTTCCCGTTCGGCGCGGTCGATGCCGACATGTTCGTGCTGGCGCTGCCGATCGAGGGCAATTCGCAATTGCTCAGCCTCGCCGTGTTCGTCGGCGGGCTGTCGGCGGCGACCGCGATGGTGATCGTCGAATGCGTCGCGCTGTCGATCATGGTCTCCAACGACATCGTGCTGCCGCTGGTCCTGCCGCGCAGCGACGACGCCAGCGCCGGCCAGAAGGACTTTGGCGATTTCCTGCTGAAGGCGCGCCGCTTCTCGATCTTCGCCATCATGGTGCTGGCGTATTTCTACTATCGCGCGCTCGGCAACACCCAGCTGGTCGCGATCGGCCTGCTGTCGTTTGCCGCGATCACCCAGCTGGCGCCGGCGTTCTTCGGCGGCCTGTTCTGGCGCAGAGCCACCGCACGCGGCGCCATGGCGGGCATGCTGGTCGGCTTCGCGACGTGGCTCTACACGCTGTTCATCCCGAGTTTCCTGGAAACCTCGACCGCCGGCATGATGCTGCTGCAGCACGGGCCGTTCGGGATCGAGGCGCTGCGGCCGCAGGCGCTGTTCGGCGCCGACCTGCCGCCGCTGCTGCACGGTGTGCTGTGGAGCCTTGCGCTCAACATCCTCACCTATGTGCTGTTCTCGCTGGCGCGCGCGCCGTCCTCGATCGAGCTGTTGCAGGCCGACGTGTTTGTGCCCAACGCGCTGGCCCCGATCGCGCCCAGCTTCCGGCGCTGGCGCACCACGGTGACGGTGGAGGACATCCAGAGCACGGTGACGCAATATCTCGGCCCCGACCGGACCCGCGAGGCCTTCGCCTCCTTCGCCGTCGACCGCAACATCGTGCTGCTGGCGTCGGCACCGGCTGATTTCGAGCTGCTGCAGCATGCCGAGCGGTTGATCGCCTCCTCGATCGGGGCGGCGTCCTCGCGCCTCGTGATGTCGCTGCTGCTGCAACGGCGCACGGTGTCGGCCAAGGCCGCGCTGAAACTGCTCGACGATTCCCACGCCGCCCTGCACTTCAACCGCGAGATCCTGCAGACCGCGCTCAATCACGTGCGCCAGGGCATCGCGGTGTTCGACGCCGATCTGCAGCTGATCTGTTCCAACCGCCAGTTCTCCGAATTGCTGGGGCTGCCGCAGCATCTGGTGCAGCTCGGCATCCCGCTGTCCGAGATCCTCGAATTCATGGGCGCGATCAGTCCGCCTGCGTCCGGCGACGGCGACGGCCTCCTGCAGGCCCGCCTGCGCGCCTACACCACCGAGGGCGAGCCTTATCTGGAACGCTTCACCGACCGCCATCTGGTGATCGAGGTACGTGCCAACCGCATGCCGGGCGGCGGGCTCGTCATCACCTTCTCCGACGTCACGCCGAGCTTCGAGGCGGCGGAGGCGCTGGAGCGCGCCAACGCGACGCTGGAAAAGCGGGTGCGCGACCGCACCGAGGAGCTGACGCGGCTGAATTCTGAGCTCGCGCTCGCCAAGGGCATCGCGGAAGACGCCAACGCCTCCAAGACGCGCTTCCTGGCGGCCGCCAGCCACGACATCCTGCAGCCGCTCAACGCGGCGCGCCTCTATGTCACGAGCCTGGTCGAGCGTCAGAACGGCGGCGAGGACTCGCGCCTGGTCGAAAACATCGACGACTCGCTCGAAGCGATCGAGGACATCCTGGGCGCGCTGCTCGACATTTCCAGGCTCGACGCCGGCGCCATGACGCCGGCGATCACGAGCTTCCGGATGGCCGACCTGATGCGCTCGCTGGAGATCGAGTTCATGCCGATCGCCCGCGACAAGGGCCTCGACCTGCGCTTCGTGGCCTGCTCGCTGCCGGTCGAATCCGACCGCTCGCTGCTGCGCCGGCTGCTGCAGAACTTCATCTCCAACGCGATCAAATATACCCCGCGCGGCCGCGTCCTGATCGGTTGCCGCCGCCGCGGCGCCACGCTCCAGATCAGCATCTTCGACACCGGCGTCGGCATTCCCGTGCAGAAGCGCGGCGAGATCTTCAAGGAGTTTCATCGTCTCGAGCAGGGCGCCCGGATCGCGCGCGGCCTCGGCCTCGGCCTGTCGATCGTCGAGCGGCTGGCGCGGGTGCTCAACCACCGCATCGCGATCTCGGCCAATGTCAGCGGCGGCTCTGCGTTCTCGGTCACCGTGCCGGTCGCGACCGCCGTCAACCATACCGCGGCGGTCACCACGGCGACGCCGCTGTCGAAGACGCCGATGAGCGGCTCGCTGATCGTCTGCATCGAGAACGATCCCGCCATTCTCGACGGCATGAAGACGCTGCTGACGGCGTGGGACGCGGAGGTGATCGCGGTGCTCGACGCCGACGGCGCGATCAGCGCGATCGAGGCCGCCGGCGGCCGCGTCACCGGCGTGCTGGTCGACTACCATCTCGACCGCGGCAACGGCGTTGCCGCGATCCGCGAGATCCGCCGCCGCTTCGGCGACGGCATTCCGGCGATCCTGATCACCGCCGACCGCAGCCCCGCGGTGCGCGCCGCCGCGCGCGAGGAAAACATCGCCGTGCTGAACAAGCCGGTGAAACCCGCCTCGCTGCGCGCCCTGCTCGGACAATGGCGCACCCAGCAGATGGTAGCGGCGGAGTAGCGCGCGGCGGCGCAATCCGGGCGCGTATCTCGCTTTGGATCATGATGCGATTGGATCGAATCGCATCATGAAGGCGCCGCAAGGACACGGCGTTCCCTCCCGCAAGCGCGAGAGGTGAAGCGAGCCGCGGAGTGGCCTCAACCGAAAATCACACGCTCCAGATCACCAAGCGTCGGTTTAGTTCGGTCCCATTCCGGCCGACGCCGGGTGCCCCGGCACCTGAAAGCGCTTGCCTGTGTCGGTAACGTTGGTTCCGTCGACCTTGAAGATCGAGAAATCCTGGCTGAGGTAGTTCCCGACCAGGATGTATTTTCCGTCAGGCGTGAAGACCGCGGCCTCGGGCAGTCCGCCGACTTCGATATCTCCGGTCTTGGTCACTTTCTTGCCGTCGATCTTCAGGACCGAGACGCTGCCGTTCTTCTCGTGGAAGAACGCATTCTTCATGTTCGAGCCGCGCAGGATCACCGAGACTGCGAGATCCCCCTTCGGGCTGACGCCAAGCCCCTCCGGTCCATCGCCGACCACCACGCGATCGATGATGCGCGGCGGCTTGGCTTCGAGATCGATGACGCTGGCCGTGTCGACGCTGCCGTCCGACGCGCCTGCGTTGCCATTGTCCGACGTCAACGCGATCTTGCTGTTCGGGGTCACTGCGACGTTGTAAGGCCATTGGCCGGCCGGCAGGTCTATCTTGGTGTAGGTGACTTTGTCGCCGGCGATGTCGAGCACCGATATCTTGTGCCCGGGAAAACGCGCGACCAGCGCGTGCTTGCCGTCCGGCGCGAACGCGACATGTGCGACACTGTCAGGCATCGATATCGTGTCGGTGATCTTGACGTCAGTGCCGTTGACCGAAAGTACGCTGATCGAATTGTCCCCGCGGTTGGCAACCAACGCCATCTTGCCATCGGGACTGAAGCTCAACCCTGATGGCTGCTTGCCGCCGGCAATGGTCGCTGCCAGCTTGGGCGGGGCCGCCTTGAGATCGATGACATAGATTTTGTTATCCGGCACCTGCTTAAGAGCATCGCCTTCCTTCACCACGTCGACCGAATCCGCGACCAGCGCCACCGTTCCGGTCGGATCGATCGCGACGTTGACCGGGGGGCCGACTACCGAGTTCTTCAATGGGAGAGAAGCCGCAATCTTCGGGTTCTCGGGATCGGCGAGATCGACGATCAGCACTTGATCCTTGCCGGGCGCTGACAGCACCGGCTTGCCGTCGTCGTCCCACAACAGCTTCTCGTCCAGGCCGACGATCATCAGGGGCTTGGCCTGAGCGCAATTGAAAGAGCTGGTACCGAGAAGGATTGCCGCAGCCAGAGATGGTCCGGCGACGCGAGTGACGGAAATCATGGCGTTCTCCCCAAAAGCACGCGGCCTCTCACGGGCCGATGCCGGACAGGATACTCGGTTTTCGACCGATGCGCAGTTTGAATGGGATCTGGATGGCTGCGCGGAAGCGTGCCATCGGGCGCGTTTTCGCGCCCCTTTTTTCAATGCCGTGGCCCGAGCCCGGCGATCACAGCTGGAGTTGCTCGGGACTACGTCGGCGGCGTGCCCTGGCGCCACTGGCCGCCGGCGATCTTGGCGGCGGCGATCACGGCTTGGGTGCGGCTTTCGACGCCGAGCTTCTGCAGGATCGCCGAGACATGCGCCTTGATGGTGGCTTCGGAGACGCCGAGCTCATAGGCGATCTGCTTGTTGAGCAGCCCCTCGGACAGCATCATCAGCACCCGCACCTGCTGCGGGGTCAGCGTCACCAGCCGGTCGCGCAGCCGCGTCATGTCGGGATCGCCGGCCGCCGACAGATCGGTGTCCGGCGGCACCCAGACGTCACCCTCCATCACCTTCATGATGGCATCCCGCAACGTCTCGACACCGAAGCGCTTGGGGATGAAGCCGGAGGCGCCGAAGTCGAGCGAGCGGCGGATGGTTCCGGCATCGTCACTGGCGGAGACGATGACGACCGGGATCGCAGGGTATTGCGCCCGCAGATAGATCAGGCCGGAGAAGCCGCTGATCCCCGGCATGCTCAGATCGAGCAGGATCAGGTCGACCTCGGAGTCCCGCTCCAACAGCGCGGTCAGGTCCTCGAACGATCCGGCCTCGCTGATCGTGGCCGATCTCACGACGCTCGACACCGCCTGACGCAACGCATCGCGGAACAGCGGATGGTCGTCGGCGATGACAAGATGAGTATTGGCAGCAGCAGTCATCTCAGTCCCACAAGCGGGCTTCAGGCAAACCCGCGTCGCTCGGTTTTCGCCCGCGCGGCAGTATCACGCAAGCGCTTGATAATACCAGATGCCAACGCGGTTAACCCGCGCAGCTTGTGCGCCGCAATAGACGCCTGCAGAGGCGTTCCATCCTGCTCTTCCTTCTGAAGATAGGTTCGATCCTGAAAAGGCCAAAAGTCTTATTGGGGCGGGTTTCACTGCGATGTTACCTTCATCTCAAGCCGAGGGCCCATTCGGGCCTCACCCGCCAGCCGGGGGCGAGCATGGCAGCAATATTTCGGGGGGAGCAATCCAGATGTCCACTATGACTGCAACTTCGGCGCGGCCCGCCGGCATGACGAAGGATGAGCGTTTCGTCATCCTCGCGTCGTCGCTCGGTACCGTGTTCGAGTGGTACGACTTCTATCTCTACGGTTCGCTGGCCGGCATCATCGGCGCGCAGTTCTTCTCCGACTATCCGCCGGCGACCCGCGACATCTTCGCGTTGCTGGCATTCGCCGCGGGCTTCCTGGTGCGCCCGTTCGGCGCGATCGTGTTCGGCCGGGTCGGCGACATCGTCGGCCGCAAATACACCTTCCTCGTCACCATCCTGATCATGGGTCTGTCGACCTTCATCGTCGGCCTGTTGCCCAACGCCAAGACCATCGGCATCGCGGCGCCGATCATCCTGATCTCGCTGCGCCTGCTGCAGGGCCTCGCGCTCGGCGGCGAATATGGCGGTGCCGCGACCTATGTCGCCGAGCATGCCCCGCCCGGCAAGCGCGGCTACTACACCTCCTTCATCCAGACCACGGCAACGCTCGGCCTGTTCCTGTCGCTGCTGGTGATCCTGTTCACGCGAACCCTCACCGGCGAAAAGGACTTCGCCGACTGGGGCTGGCGCATTCCGTTCCTGGTGTCGGTGCTGCTGCTCGGCATCTCGGTCTGGATCCGGTTGCGGCTGAACGAATCGCCGGTGTTCCAGCGGATGAAGGACGAGGGCAAGACCTCCAAGGCGCCGCTGACCGAGGCCTTCGCGACCTGGAGCAACGCCAAGATCGTGATCCTCGCGCTGCTCGGCCTGACCATGGGCCAGGCGGTGATCTGGTACACGGGCCAGTTCTACGCGCTGTTCTTCCTGCAATCGATCCTGAAGGTCGACGGCTATACCGCCAACCTGCTGATCGCCTGGTCCCTGTTGCTCGGCACCGGCTTCTTCCTGGTGTTCGGCGCGCTGTCGGACAAGATCGGCCGCAAGCCGATCATCCTGGCGGGCTGCCTGATCGGCGCACTCACGCTGTTCCCGATCTTCAAGATGATCACGACCAACGCCAATCCGGCGCTGGAGAAGGCCTATGAGACGGTCAAGGTGCAGGTGGTTGCGGATCCCGCGGGCTGCGGCGATCTGTTCAACCCGGTCGGCACCCGCGTCTTCAGCGCGCCTTGCGACACCGCCCGCGCCTTCCTTGCCCAATCGTCGGTGAAATACTCGACGGTGCCGGGCCCGGCCGGCTCGCCGGTGAAGATCCTGATCAACGACAAGGAAGTGCCGTATACGGACGCCAAGACGTCGAACCCCGCAATCCTCGCGGCGGTGCAGGCGGCGGGCTATCCGAAGCCGGGTGACGCCGGCATCGTGAAGATGTCGCACCCGTTCGATGTCTTCCGTCCGCAGGTGGCCTCGGTCATCGGCCTGCTGTTCATCCTGGTGCTCTACGTCACCATGGTCTACGGCCCGATTGCCGCCATGCTGGTCGAACTGTTCCCGACCCGCATCCGCTACACCTCGATGTCGCTGCCCTATCACATCGGCAACGGCTGGTTCGGCGGCCTGCTCCCGGCGACCGCGTTCGCGATCACCGCCTCGACCGGCGATATCTACTCCGGTCTCTGGTATCCGGTCATCTTCGCCGCAATCACCGTCGTGGTCGGCGCGCTGTTCATCCCGGAAACCAAGGACGTCGACATCACCAAGACCTGACCGTCGACATCCCGGTAAAAATGCATCGGCCGCGGAGCGATCCGCGGCCGATGTCGTTTTAGGAGCCGAAGCCGGATGACAATGCGCGCGTCAGCGCGTGGCCCCGATGAATTGCAGCACGATCTCGCGCCGGTGCGCCCGGGCGCGGTGCTCGATCAGATAGATGCCCTGCCAGGTGCCGAGCGCCATCTCGCCGTCGAGCACGGGGACCTGCAGCGAGGTCGACGTCAGCATGGTCTTGATGTGCGCCGGCATGTCATCGGGACCTTCGGCGTCGTGACGCCAGCCGCCGTCTTCGGGCGCCGCGCGATCGAGCGCCGTCATCAGGTCGAGCAGCACGGTCGGATCGGCATTCTCCTGGATCGTCAGCGAGGCCGAGGTGTGCCGGATGAACAGCGTCACCGCGCCCTCGCCGGCGCGCACCTCACGCAGGAATTTGACGACCTCGCGCGTGATGTCGGTGAAGCCGGCGCCCGACGTTTCGACCGTCAATCGCGACGACACGATGCTGGTTGCCGCGACGGAGGACGGCGCCGAGTGCGTGATGGTCCTCGATGAATTCATCTGTAACTCTCACTATGTCGTCCCGGCGAAGGCCGGGACCCATACTCCGCGGCCCCTCAGTTACGAAGATTTGGAGTTGCCAGCTTAGCCACCCAACTCCCAGCGGTGGTTATGGGTCCCGGCTCCCGTGCGCAATTGCGCACTAGGCCGGGACGACATTGGGGTAGCACAACATCAAATCTTGCCACCATTGACGTCGCGCTGCACGCGGTTGGCCATCTCGATCAGCCGCCGCCAGGCCCGCTCCACGAACGACATCATGCGATCCATGTCGCGGTCGCTCGGCAGCGGGATCTCGATCTTGCGCTCGCCCTCGGCGCTCTTCGGCTCTGGCTTCTTCAACGAATCCGATTTCGGCAACGCCTCGTCGGTCTTGGCCGACGGTGCGCGCGCGGCGAGCTCGCCCTTGAGCTTGTCGTTGTCGGCCTGCAGACGCCCGATCTCGGCATCCAGCGCCGCCCGCTCGTCCGGCACCATGTAACAGGCCCAGCCGGCGCTGGAATTGGTGCAGGTCGACACCGCGCCGGTGCGCGTGTCGAGCCGCAGGAAACCGTCGCCGGCCGGAGACAATGCGTAGCGGCCATTCTCGGTGTCGGGTGCGGTTTGCGCGATCGCCGCGCCGCCGCTTGCGATCAGGATGGCAGCAATTGCGATGGACAATTTCGACGGCGACATCGCGATGGGCATGGCTTGCTCCGCCTCAACCTGATTCCTGCCCCTACACAACAGAGCTATAGGGCTTGCGGCCTGACTTCAACGCGTCTTCAAGCAATTCGATCCGGTCCTGGCCCCAGAACACTTCGCCATCGAGCACATATCCGGGCGAGCCGAACACGTCGGCGTCCAGTGCATTCTGACGATTCTGTTCATAGGTCGCGCTGATCGCTTCAGTGCCGGAGCGCTCCACCAGCTGCCGGCCGGGCAAACCTGCATCGTCGGCGAGCTTCACCAGCGTCGCAGGATCGGCAAGGTTGAGCTGCTGCTCCCAGACCGCAGGATAAGCCCGTTGCAGGAACGGCTCGGGGTCGAGGCCGGCCTCGAGCACCGCGATCACGACGCCATCAGCAAGCCGCCCGTTGAACGGCCAGTTGGCCGGCTGCAGATGAAAATTCAGCCCGCGCTTGTCGCGCCAGCGCTGCAACTCGATCATCCGATAGCGTTGTCGCACCGGATGGCGCTTGGCGAGCGGCAGTCCGCCGGTCTCCGAAAACAGATCGACCAGCAGCACGGGCCGGTAATTTACCTTGAGATCGTAAGTGCTTACGAGTCGAACGAAGGGCTTGTGGCCGATATAGGCCCAGGGGGATTGCAGCGAGAAGTAGTAATCGATCTGGCGCGGCATGCGGAACCTGACTGCATGAGAGGGACGGGACTTTCGGCGATCCCAGCAGAGCGGGAAAAGCCACGCAATATCGCTCAATGCCACGCAAGCTGTTGCACTGCGATCACTGCGTCACTCTGACCTTGAATATCTCCAAATAAAACCAGCAGAATCAAAGCAATAACTGGTTACGACGCAATCTTGACTTGATTAGACGCGGTAAGTATGGTCCGCGCGGCTTTTGACGGGGACGGGCGCAATTTCCATCATCCGCGGCATCGGTTAGTGTTTGCAGCATGGCTGAGAACACCAACGACGGCGCAAATGGAAGTCGCGATCAATCGCCTCCTGACGAAGCTGCGCTTTCCGCAAGGCTCGGAAGTCTCGATCATCGGTTGTCAGAAATTCGCGACAGCCGCAGGAGCAAGACTGATCAATCCGGTAATGAAAGCGGGGACAGTGCCGCCAGAGCTTCGGCGATGGCGCTCGGTTTTCGTCTTTCCTCGGAGCTGATCGCGGGCGTTGCCGTCGGAGCGGCGATTGGCTGGGGGTTCGACCGTTTGCTGTCGACGTCGCCATTCGGCTTCATCGTGTTAACGCTGCTCGGCTTCGTCGCCGGGGTGGTCAACGTGGTGAGGTCCGCGGGCGTGGCCTCGGGCAAGCGCTGAGCGCTGGCGGGAAGTCACGACATTTGAAATTCGATTACCGGCACTATAGCCGGTGGACCAAGAGCCGCGCGGATGAAAATCGACCCGATCCACCAGTTCAATATCGAGCCCCTCTTCACGCTCGGCCACATCGGCAATCATACGATCGCCTTCACCAATTCCTCGCTCTTCATGTTCATCGCGGTGCTGCTGATTGCGCTGCTGATGCTGGCGAGCGGCCGGGAACTGGTTCCGGGACGGTTGCAGTCGGTCGCCGAAATCTCCTACGAGTTCGTCGCCACCACGATTCGCAGCACGGCCGGCGCGGAAGGCATGAAGTTCTTCCCGCTGATCTTCTCGCTCTTCATGTTCCTCTGCGTCTCGAACCTCGTCGGCGTCATTCCCTACACCTTCACGATCGCGAGTCACCTGATCGTCACCGCGGCGCTTGCGCTTCTGGTGTTCTTCACCGTCCTGATCTACGGCGTCTACAAGAACGGCCTGAAATTCTTCAGCATCTTCGTCCCCCACGGCGTTCCGATCTACATCCTGCCGCTGGTCATGTTCATCGAGATCCTGTCGTTCTTCCTGCGGCCGGTCTCGCACAGCGTTCGTCTGTTCGCCAACATGCTGGCCGGCCACATCGCGCTGAAGGTGTTCGCGGGCTTCGTCGCGATGCTCGGCTTCTCGCTGGGCGCGCTCGGCTGGGTCGGCGGCGTGCTCCCGCTGGCGCTCACGATTGCGCTGTACGCCCTCGAACTGCTGGTCGCGTTCCTGCAGGCCTACGTGTTCGCGATCCTGACCTGCATCTACCTCAACGACGCCATTCATCCGGGACACTAAGCGGTCCGGGGAATCTCCACCCACCAATCTGTCTATCTTTCTCAAGGAGCTACATATGGAACCGGCAGCAGCAAAACTTATCGGCGCGGGCATCGCGTGCATCGGCATGGGCGGCGCGGGCGTCGGCGTGGGCATCATCTTCGGCAACTACCTCGCCGCTGCAGTGCGTAACCCGTCGGCCGCTCAGGGCCAGTTCGGCAACCTGATCTTCGGCTTCGCCGTGACCGAAGCGCTCGGCATCTTCTCGCTGCTGATCGCGCTGCTCCTGCTGTTCGTTCCGCTCTGAGCGGCACCCCGGTTCCGCGTTAGCGGCAACCCCTTCGCGCCGCCCAAGGGTCACCTCAAGGGCGGCGCGCATGACAGCAACAGGAGAACACCATGGCTGAGAGTCATGGCGAGGCAAAAGGCCAGAAAGCCGGCGCCCACACCGAGACCGACGGCGGACATCACGGCGGAGCCTTTCCGCCGTTCGATTCGTCCAATTTCGCCTCGCAGCTGGTGTCGCTGGCGATTGCATTTGTCGCGCTCTACCTGATCGTGTCGCGTTTCGCCCTGCCGCGCGTCGGCGGGACGATCGACGCACGTCAGAACAAGATCGAGGGCGATCTGGCCGAGGCGCAGAAGCTGAAGGACGAGTCCGACGCGGCGCTGAAGGCCTACGAGACCGAGCTGGCGAATGCGCGCGCCAACGCGCAGGCGATCGGCAACGAGACCCGCGAGAAGCTGAACGCGGCCTCGGAAGCCGAGCGCAAGGCGCTGGAAGAGAAGCTGGCGGCAAAGCTCGCCGACGCCGAGAAGCAGATCGCAACGACCCGGACCAACGCCATGAGCAACGTCCGCGGCATCGCGGCGGATGCGGCCGGCGCCATCGTCCAGCAACTCGCCGGCGTCACGCCGGACGCCAATGCGGTCAACAGCGCCGTCGACGCGTCGCTGAAGGGATAGACGATGTTTTACGAACCGGAAACCTGGGTTGCGATCGCCTTCGTCATTCTGCTGGTCGTGTTCGGCTATCTCGGCGTCCATCGCACTCTGCTGACGGCGCTCGACCACCGTGCCGAGCGCATCAAGGCCGAGCTGGAAGACGCCCGCCGTCTGAAGGACGAGGCCGCCAAGCTGCTCGGCGAGTACAAAGCGCGCCGCGCCAGCGCGGAGCGCGAGGCCGAGGAGATCGTCTCCAGCGCCAAGGCCGAAGCCGAGCGGATCGCGGCCGAGGCCAAGACCAAGATGGAAGATTTTGTCGCCCGGCGGACCAAGACCGCCGAGAGCAAGATCGCCCAGGCCGAGGCCCAGGCCGTGGCCGATGTTCGCGCCGCCGCGGCCAACGCCGCAGTGACCGCCGCCTCGACCATCCTGTCGCAATCGGTCAGGGGCTCGGTTGCCGACGACCTCGTCGGCAAGGGCATCGCCGAAGTCCGCTCCAAGCTGAACTGACGCGATCTCAACTCCTTCGACAAAAGGCCGGCGCGAGCTGATCGCGCCGGCCTTTTTCTTTGCCCGTATCTGTCCGCATGATGCGGGGTGCTTTGTTTTGACGCGTTTTCTTCACGCGAACCGGTACCCACTTCGCTCGAAAACGCTCTGGTACTACTTCTTCTTGTGCGGCGCGCGGGGCTTGGGCTCCGGCTTCAGGGCCTGCGGGTCGAAGCCGATATAGAAGACGTAATTGTCGTTGTCGGCCGGCGACGGCGCCGGATAGACGACGTCCTCGGCGACCAGGCTGAACGGCACGCTGCCGCTCTCGTCCATCTGCACCGTGGTGGTGTAGGCCTTGGTCATGATCGTCTTCTCGCCGACGCCGCCCTGCACCACAGCGACGCGAAGCGGCACCTGAATGCTCGGTGGCGCGCCCTGGGGACCGACAATGATCCGCCCCTGAATACCGATCTTGGCCGTGATCTGGCCGCTGTTCAGATTGCACTGCCGCGCCGTGCGCGTGATCGAGGCCAGGAACTTGACGTCGTTGCCGACCGCTTCCTTGCCGTTCGCGGCCACCGAATAGGTCGAGGCTCCGGAGCGGATCTGCACCGGCGGGCAGGTCAGTTCGGCGTCGGCATCGTTGAGCTGCTGCGGCGCCGCAGGCGTTGCCGGCTTGTCCTGGTCGGACGAACCGCCGAACAGGCTCTTGAAGCGGTCGCTCAGCGACTGCGCGGAAGCTGCCGACGGCAGCAGGGTGGCACCGAGACCGATCGATACCGCCGCCGCGAGCGCGAACCTGATCACCCTGTCACCCATCAATATCCTCAAATCTCCAAGCCCGGTTCCCCGTTTCGCGGGCGTTATAGCAAGGCAATGGCGGCGAACCCAAGGCATGGAATGGGCATCGCCATCAGCCAATAGGCTTATGATTCAGCCGCGGAAATCCTCGTGCAGCAGGCCGAACAGCAGGTGGTCCTGCCAGATCCCGTTGATGCAGAGATAGCGCCGCGCCAGGCCCTCGCGGGTGAAGCCACACTTCTCCAGCACCCGGATCGACGAGGCATTGGAGGGAATGCAGGCCGCCTCGATGCGGTGCAGATTGAGCTCGCCGAACAGCGAGGGCAGCAGCACCCGCAGCGCCGTCGTCATGTAGCCGCGATGGGCGTGCGGCAGCCCGACCCAATAGCCGATCGTGCCGGCCTGCACGATGCCGCGCCGCACATTGGCGAGCGTGATCCCGCCGATCATCACCCCGTCCGATTCGCGGAAGATGATGAACGGATAGGACCGGTCGGCGGCGATATCCTCGGTGTAGCGGCGCAGCCGGCGGCGGAAGCCGGCGCGGGTCAGGTCGTCGGAGGGCCAGATCGGTTCCCATGGCGTGAGATAGGCGCGGCTGAATTCGCGCAATTGCGCCCATTGCGGGAAATCCGACATCTGCGGCGCGCGCAGCAAGAGCCCGTGACCGCGCGGCATCAGTGCAGCGGGTCCATTGGACGGCAAACGAAACAGGGCCATGGCCCAACACTCCCCGCCACTTCTCCCTCGCCCCGCCCTTGCGGGAAGAGGGTCGGGGTGAGGGGTCTTACCGCAGATTCGGTTTTGCGGCTCTACCCCTCACCCGAAGCCTTCGGCCATAGCCGAGGCTCGGCCTCGGCGTATGTCCGTCAACGGCCGCCGGTAGGCGGCCTATGCTCTCCCCGCAAGCCCAGGGCGAGGTAAGCAGAATTCTTAATGCAGCAGCGTCTTTGCCTTCGACGTCGTCAATCCTTCCGCAAAAGCCACCGCCGTGTCCAGACCCCTGCCGCTGCCGAGCGCGACAACGGCGGGTCGGCTGCGCGCCAGCAGGGCACGGGCGGCGTTGCGGCTCGATTCGACGCTGACCGCGTCGATCCGTGCCACCAGTTCTTCCACCGTCTGCGGCCGGCCATAGGCTAGCACATGGCGTGCCAACTGTTCGGCCCGGGATGAACAGCTTTCCAGCGCCATCAACAGGCCGGCCTTCATCTGCGCCTTGGCGCGGGCGACTTCGGCCTCGGTCAGGGTTTCGACCGCGTCGTTGATGACGTCGACGATGACTTCCATCATTTCCGGCGCATCCGCCGGATCGGTCCCGGTGTAGAGGCCGAAGAAGCCGGTGTCGGTGTAGGGTGCGTGGAAGGTGTAGATCGAGTAGCACAGCCCGCGCTTCTCGCGCACCTCCTGGAACAGCCGCGACGACATCCCGCCGCCGAGCGTGTTGGTGAAGACCTGCAGCGAGAACAGCGACGGATCGGTCTGCGGCACGCCTTCGAGCGCCAGCGTCAGATGCGCCTGCTCGAGGTCGCGATGCACCACCCGCGAGCCGCCCTTGCCGAACATCGCGGCCTGCGGCTTCGGCGCCGGCGTGGCGTCGAAGCTTGCGAATTTCTGCGTGACGTCCTCGACGATGCGCGCGTGATCGACCGCGCCGGCGGCCGCGACCACCATGTCGGGGGCGCGGTAATGCGTCGAGAGATAGCCGCGCAGCATGTCGCGATCGAAGGCCTTCAGCGTCTTGGCGGTGCCGAGCAGCGAGCGCCCCATCGGCTGCTCCGGATAGCAGAGCTCGTTGAGATGCTCGAACACGACGTCGTCGGGCGTATCCTGCGCCGCGCCGATCTCCTGCACGATGACGCTCTTCTCGCGCTCTAGCTCGTCCGGCACGAATGACGGGTTGCCGAGGATGTCGGACAGCACGTCGAGCGCCAGCGGCACATCCGCCTTCATCACCCGCGCATAATAGGCCGTGGTCTCGGTCGAGGTCCCGGCATTGAGGTCGCCGCCGACCGCCTCGATCTCCTCGACGATCTCGCGCGAGGAGCGCCGCGCCGTGCCCTTGAACGCCATGTGTTCGAGCAGATGCGAGATGCCGTGCTCGTTCGGCTTCTCGTCGCGCCCGCCAACGCCGGCCCAGACCCCGAGCGCCGCGGTTTCCAGATGCGGCATGGTGTCGGTGACGATTGTCAGGCCGCTCGGCAGCTTGGTGATTTCAACGCCCATCAGGCAACTCCCTGCTTGGCAGCACGGCTGACCGACAGCACGAAGCGCTCGACCTCGGCGGAATCATTCTTCATGACCGTGATGTGTTCGGATTTGCTCATCAGGCCTCCGAGCCAGACCGGCAGCTGCGGACGCACCCCGCAGGCGGCTTCCACCGCGTCGGGGAATTTGGCCGCGTGCGCGGTCGACAGCACGATGTTTGGAATCCTGGAATCGGAGGTGTCGCGGTCGGCGACCGCGAGCGCCACCGCGGTGTGGGGATCGACGAGGTCGCCGGCCTCGCGCCAGGCGGCGCGGATCGCCGCCGCCGTCTCGGTCTCGTCGGCGCGGCCGGCGTCGAAATCACGGCGCACGGCGGCCAGCGTCGCATCCGGCAGCACAAAGCGGCCGGACTGCTTCAGCGAGGCCATCAGGCGGCGGACCTGATCGGCGTCGCGGCCGCTCGCCTCGAACAGCAGCCGCTCGAAGTTCGAGGACACCTGGATGTCCATCGACGGCGACGTCGTGGCGTGCACCTCGCGCACCTCGTAGATGCCGGTCTTCAGCGTCCGCGCCAGGATGTCGTTGACGTTGGCGGCTATGCGCAAGTTCCGGATCGGCAGCCCCATCCGCTTGGCGACATAGCCCGCGAAGATGTCGCCGAAATTGCCGGTCGGCACCGTGAAGTCGACGGTGCGGTGCGGCGAGCCGAGCGCGACCGCCGAGGTGAAGTAATAGACCACCTGCGCGACGATGCGCGCCCAGTTGATCGAGTTGACGCCCGACAGCGCCACCGTGTCGCGGAAGCGATGGTTGTTGAACATCGCCTTTACTAGCGCCTGGCAATCGTCGAACGTTCCTTCGATTGCCAGCGCGTGGACGTTGGCGGCGCCGGTCGTCGTCATCATGCGGCGCTGCACCTCGGAGATGCGGCCGTTCGGGAACAGCACCACGAGGTCGACATTGTCGAGATTGGCAAAAGCCTCGACCGCGGCGCCGCCGGTATCGCCCGAGGTCGCGACCACGATGGTGGTGCGCTGCGCGCGCTTGGCCAGCACGTGATCCATCAGCCGCGAGATCAGCTGCATCGCGACGTCCTTGAACGCCAGGGTCGGCCCGTGGAACAGCTCGAGCAGGAACTGGTTCGGCCCGGCCTGATCGAGCGGCACCACCGCGGGATGGCGGAACGTGGCATAGGCCTCGTTGGCCATGCGGCCGAGCTCGGCGTCGGAAATCTCGCCGGCGACAAACGGACGGATGATCTCGACCGCGACCTCCCAATAGGGACGGCCGAAGAAGGTGGCGATGGTCTCGGGCGACAGCTGCGGCCAGGTCTCGGGCACGTAGAGCCCGCCGTCGCGGGCAAGCCCGGTCAGCATCACATCGCAGAAGCCAAGCACCGGGGCCTCACCCCTGGTCGAAATATACCGCGTCAAACCGCCCTCCAAAGGCTTCGATCAGAGCCTTAAGCCTTTGATATCATGGATTTATCGAGTTCGCCTCATGCGACCCGAACGGTTCACCATAGAAGATCGGACTGGCAATGGGTAGCCCGAAGCACGCGCTTCGGGGTCGCGGGACGAGTGGCGAGTGGCGCTGCTGAGGGAGATTGACGGGCGCGCCGCAAACACAACCGTCGTCCCTGCGAAAGCAGGGACCCATACTCCGCGGCGGAAGTGGTGAACGGAATGCGTCTTTCCTGCATCGCTCAACAATGACCGTTCGTGGTTATGGGTCCCTGCTTTCGCAGGGACGACAGCGAATAGTTGAATTCCGAAAATCAGAACAAATTGATTGACGCCCCACGCGTGCGTCAAGCATCGGCGGCAGGCTCCCTCCCCCTCCTATCCGCCGACGCCTCTTGGCGAATGCGGGAGAGGGAGCCTGGAGGGCGTGCTCACCTCACGCTCGCCATGTTCCGACCGATGCGATCTCCTACCGTTTGCGCGATCGCCGCCGGCGCTTCGTCGGGGATCGCAAAGCACGAGCTCGCGTTGATCTCGCAGAGCACATAGGTGTCGGCGCCATCAGCGTCGCGCGGACCGTAGAGGAAATCGGCATCCCAGATCACCGGCAGCGACGCTTCATCGATCGTCAGCGCGGCCATCATTTGCGGAATCCATTCGTCCTCCATCAACCTTCGCAGTGCCTGGAATTGCGGGGCATCGGGGCCGTGCATGATGCGCGATCCAGGTTGAGCTTCCGGAGAATCCGGGCCTTGCGGGGGCGGCGGGATCAAGGCCTTGATCAATTGGTGCCCGAAGCCCGCGACCTTTGCTCCGCTGACATAGCAACGGATCATGCCCTCGGGCAGGCGCGGCTGGAACGCCTGATCGATGATGCAGCCGCCCCAGCCGAAATACGGCTCGCAGCGCGCCATGAAGTCCTCCAGCGGCAACTGCTCCGGCTGGCTGCCGCGCAGCGCATGAAGCACGCGAATCGTCGCGTCGGTGTTCGGCAACACGGTTTCCACCTTCCAGACGCCCTGCCCGCCATTGCCGCGGTTCTGCTTGAGCACGCGCGGACCACCCGCACGCAAGCGCGAGGGGAATTCGGCGCGGAACGCATCGACCGTGGCGTATCGATGGGTGTCGGCGCCCCAGCCCAGGCGACGCGTCCGGTAGAGCACGTCCTTGACGCCCATCTTGAGGATGATGTCGGGATGCGCGCTGACCCACGGTCCCTTCACCGCGACCTCGCGCAGCAGCGGATCGAGGGCCGCGCGCGTCTTGCCCTGATGGATCGGATCGACCCAGACGAGAACGCCGTCCATGGTCAGCAATTGGTCGCGAACGGCATCGGCGAATGTCTCGTCATAGACGACGGGAACGGCCTCGATGCCCGAGGCGGCGAGCGCTTCGAAGACGCGGACGAAACGGCTGTTTTGCGCCGTCGCCTCCCGTCGCGACGCGGCGTCGCCACGCGACAGGATAGCGATGTTGCGAAGACGATTTTCGGAACGAAGACGTGTGTGTGGTTCGGTATCCATGTGAAAGCTCCACGACGGTGAATGTCGCGCAGAGCTTGGACCGAGGTCTCACGGGGAGTCTGCCTTGTCCCCTTGAGGTAAATCTAGACCACCTCGCACAGGTTTCAAGATCGAAGTGGGGCGAAGTGGATCAGGCCGTGATCCCGGATCACGCCGTGATCCCGTGCAACCCGAGCCAGCCCGTATAGAGGCCGACGAGCACGATCAACGCGGCCGAGACGTAGGGAGCGCGATGGGCAAAGCGGCTGAAGCCGGCCCAATGGCGCTCGACATGACGCAGGCTCAGCGCGGCCGCAACACCGGCGGAGACCATGGTGATCGCAAGCCCGATGCCGAAGCAAAGCACCAGCACGAAGCCGAGGCTGAACTGCTTGAGCTGAAGACAGAGCAGCAGCACGGTGATCGCCGCCGGACACGGAATCAGCCCGCCGGTCAGGCCGAACAGGATGATCTGCCACGTCGTGACGGTGCGTCCGGCAAAGCGCTTGCGGATATCGGCGGCGTGCGCGCGCGCATGCGCGTCGTCCTCGTCGCCGAGATCCATATGCGCATGGTCGTGCTCCTCGAACAGGACTTCCGCCATGTCCGCGCCCACCGAGACGCGCGCCTTGAACGCATGCGGCTCCGGAATTTCGTCGATGCTTTCCAGATAGCCGTCGTGGCCGGCGAAACGAAAGCTTTGTTCGCTGCCGTCGGGACGGATCGTCACGACGGCAATGTCGCCCGCCGCCGGCAGCGCTCCGGCCTCGCTCCGCAACCGCCAGCGCGGCGGCACCCCGTCCTCGAAGATCTCAAGCGACAGCGATTGTCCGGCCAGGACCAGCCGGCGCGTTTCGTCGTGATGATGGTGATGATCGTGATCGTGTTCGGCAGCCTGCTCGCGCCAGGTGCGCCAGGCCATCCAGATTGCGATCGCGATGATGATCACCGCCGACACCAGTTGCAGCCAGGCTTCGCTGCGTTCTCCGGACCATTGCTGGCCGAAATGAAGCCCTGCGAGCGCGACCAGCCAGACGATGGCGGTGTGCGAGATCGTCGCCGCCAGGCCGAGCAGCACCGCCTGCACCACGGTGCCGCGGATCGCGATGATGAAGGCCGCCATCATCGTCTTGGAGTGGCCGGGCTCGAGCCCGTGCAACGCGCCGAGCAGGATCGCGCTGGGTACGAACAGCCATGCATGCGCGCTGCCCTGCTGGAGCAGCTGAGACAGGTCGGTCATGGCACTCACTTCAAATAGGTACGAACGACGTCGATCAGGTCCGCGGCGCCCTGCGCCTTCTCGGGATCCTTTTCCCGGGCAGGATCCACGACGTGATGGCGGATGTGATCCTCGAGCAATTCCGCGGTGAGCCCGTTGATGGCGCCGCGAACCGAGGCCACCAGCATCAGCACGTCGGCACAACCAATCTCGGACTCCAGCGCGCGCTCGACGGCCTCCAGCTGGCCCTTGATGCGGCGAACCCGGCCGACGAGCTTGGACTTCTGCTTGATGGTATGCGACATGATTGTAATATAGGGGGGTACCCTATATTGGTCAACCACGCTGTCGGCCGGCCGGGCGTGCATCCAGACATGGCGGCGGGATATCAGCGACGGGCGTCAGCCCATGCTTCCAGGCATGAAGCAACGCGCCTTCGGGTGACCGTCTATGTAGTAGGGCCACACGATGGGTCGGCCGGACAGGTTCGGCCCGGGCACGACGGCTTCGTTCGGAACGTCGACCCACTCGCCATCGATGCGCACCCGATAATGGCCGTTCCTGGTTTCCCAGTCGACGTCGTCAATGTGCTGCGCATCCGTGCCATCGCAGCAGGGACCCTTGCTGCTATGCAAGCCCTCGTACCAACCGTTCAAGTCGGGGTGCTGATGATCGTGGGCGAGAGCGCCGCCGGTTGTTGTGATGAGCAGCATGGCGACAAGCGCAACAGGCGTCGCATGCCAATAATGACTGTCCATCAATCGGCATTGCTCCAATGAATGCAGGTGGGAGCGCGACACGTTCGCGGTGTCGGCGTCTACCTGAGCTGGTCCCTGCCACCGCGCAACTCGGCAACGAATTGTATGTTCCTATTCGCGACTCGCCGGAGATGGAGAGGTGATCCATCGGCTCGAGCCGGCTTCGGTCGGCGATTGATAGGGGCAGCCCGCCGCTCCCGCAGCGGATGTTCGTTCCAAGCTGCGCGATGAAGTTTTCGTGACTGTCGATCGGCGATTGCTGCGGATTCGGCAAAGTCCGGTTGACAGCCCGGAGATCAAGGTTTTTGATGCGGCTACGGGGATGTGCGATCTCCCCGCGAGGCGACATGCCCAAGAATCGCGTCCTGTCACCAAGGGCGCACCATGTCGTCATACACATCGATCTCATCCGAAAAATTGTCCCGTCTCATCGGCACGGCCAAGGCGCCGACGCTCGTCGACGTCCGCCTCGATGAAGATTTCGCCGCCGATCCGCGCCTGATCCCGGGCGCGGTCCGCTACTCCCATCTCGGCGTCCAGGACTGGGCCTCCCGCCTCACCGGCCAGTCCGTGGTCGTGGTCTGCCAGAAGGGGCAGAAGCTTGCCGAAGGCACCGCCGCCTGGCTCCGCTGCAGCAACATCACGGCCGAGATTCTCGAGGGCGGCCACCTCGGCTGGCGGGAAGCGGAGCTACCGACCGTTCCCGCCGACAAAATTCCGAAACGCGACGGCCGGGGCCGCACCGTCTGGGTGACGCGATCGCGGCCGAAGATCGACCGCATCGCCTGTCCATGGCTGATCCGCCGCTTCGTCGATCCCGCGGCGGTATTCCTGTTCGTCACATCGGCGGAGGTCGAGGCGGTTGCCGAACGGTTCGACGCCACGCCGTTCGACATCGAGAACGTGTTCTGGAGCCATCGCGGCGAGCTCTGCACCTTCGACGTGATGGTCAAGGAGTTCGGCCTCGCGACACCGGCGCTGGAGCGGCTCGCGACGATGGTGCGGGCGGCCGATACCGCCCGGCTTGAGCTTTCGCCGGAGGCGCCCGGGCTGCTCGCCGCCTCGCTCGGCCTGTCGCGCATGTTCGACGACGACCTCGAACAGTTGAGCGCCGGGCTGCTGCTCTACGACGCCTTCTACCGATGGTGCCGCGACGCGACCAAGGAGACGCACAACTGGCCGACCAGCAAGGTGAAGCCATGACCGACGTCGCAACGACAGCGAAGGCGCGCGGGCACGAGCCCGCGCACGGCATCTCCTTCAACGAGGCGCTGCTGGTCTGGATGCGGGTCGCCATCCTGAGCTTCGGCGGACCGGCCGGCCAGATCGCGGTGATGCATCGCATCCTGGTCGAGGAGAAGAACTGGATATCGGAGGGGCGTTTCCTGCATGCCCTCAATTACTGCATGCTGCTGCCGGGGCCGGAGGCGCAGCAACTGGCGACCTATATCGGCTGGCTGCTGCACCGCACGCTCGGCGGCATCGTGGCGGGCGGGCTGTTCATCCTGCCCGGCGTCTTCGCCATCATGGGCCTCAGCTATATCTACGCGGCATATGGCAATGTCGGGTTTGTCGAGGCGCTGTTCTTCGGCCTGAAGGCCGCGGTGCTGGCCATCGTGATCCAGGCCGTGGTGCGGGTCGGCAAGCGCGCGCTGCGCAATCGGGCGATGATCGCGCTCGCGGCGATCGCCTTCGTCGCGATCTTCTTCTTCGCCGTGCCGTTTCCGCTCATCATCGGAGCCGCCGCGGTCACCGGGCTGGTCGGCGCACGCCTCGGCCGGAGCGAATTTGCGGCGACCGAGCATGGCGGCGAGAATTCCGCCGTGATCGACAGCATGCTCGGTGACGCGGTGCCGGATCATGTCCGTCCCAACGCATCGCGCACCTTGCGGGTCGGCGCCATCTGGCTCGCGCTCTGGCTGGTGCCGGTGTTCGCCCTGCTGATTGCCTTGGGACCCGGCGACGTGTTCACCCAGATCGCGATCTTCTTCAGCAAGATGGCGATGGTGACGTTCGGCGGCGCCTACGCCGTGCTCGCCTATGTCGCGCAACAGGCGGCCGACTATTATCACTGGGTCAGCCCGCGCGAGATGCTGGACGGGCTCGGCATGGCCGAGACCACGCCCGGCCCGCTGATCATGGTGGTGCAGTTCGTGGGCTTCATGGCCGCGTTCCGCGAGGCGAGCGGGCTGTCGCCGATGCTCGCCGCCACGCTCGGCGGGCTGCTCGCGACCTGGGTGACGTTCACGCCGTGCTTCCTGTGGATCTTCGTCGGAGCGCCCTACATCGAGGCGCTGCGCGGCAACAAGGCGCTGGCCGGCGCGCTTTCGGCGATCACCGCCGCCGTGGTCGGCGTGATCCTCAATCTGTCGATCTGGTTCGCGCTGCACACGCTCTTTCGGCAAACCTTGCCGGTGCACGGGCTTGGCCTGTCGTTCGACGCGCCGGTGCCCGATAGCGTCGACTGGCCGGCGCTGGCGCTGTCGATCGCCGCCGCGATCGCGATCTTCCGCTTCAATGTCGGGATGCTCAGTGTCCTCGCCGCGTCCTGCATCACGGGCGTGCTGCTGCGCCTCGCGGGCATCGTCTGAGCGGAGCGGCACGCATCGGAAGAACCTGGGGCAGCACCACAGAACCAGGAGAACAACCATGCAGAAACGAAGACTCTCCCATCTGATTCTCGCACTGACGATCGTGGGTGCGGCCATGCCGGCCCATGCCCTGACGCAGGACGAGCTGGTCGCGAAACTTCGCGCCGCCGGCTACGCCGAGGTCACCGACGTCAAGTCGACGGCCGAGGGCACGACGGCGAAGGCGATGAAGAACGGCAAGCCGGTGCGGCTCGTGATCGACAGCAGCGGACAGGTGAAAGAGCGGGACTGAGCTTGCGCGCGCGAAAGTCGTCGACCAATCGATGGAGTGACAATCATGATGAGAGCTATTGTGGCCCTGTGCATGGCGGTGCTGTGGCCGGGCGCAACCCTGGCAGTACCGGCCGCCCTCGACGAGCAGCAGGACGCGGCAGTCACATTGCAGACGGCGACAGTCCATCCGCAGGCGAGCGAGACGCTGCGCGGCGTCGTCGATCGCGACGATGAACGCAACGACGCGCTGCTGATACGGCTGTCTCCGGACCGGATCGAATCGTTCAAGGTTCAGGACGGCCTGATCTTCAATGCCGTCCGCTTCGGCGATCCCGTCGAAATCGCGGTGCAGAGCATCGCCGGATTCCGAACCATCGTCGGGCTCTCGAAGCAATAGCGCCGGGCTCCGACGCATCGAAAACCAGGTTCAAGGGAGCAATCCAATGCGACACACGATTTCGGCGCTGATCGGCGTCGGTGCCTGCCTCTTCGCCACGGGCGGGAGCGCGCAAAAGATCGACTGGCGGGTGTTCGCCGAGCCGTTCGTCTCGTCGGCCCATGCGCAGGCGATCGACTGGCAGAAGGTCGACGACGTGCTGGGCAGAAAACCCGCCGTCACCGGCGACGTGCATCGCTACGGCTTTCCGCGGAGCGACCTTGCGGTGACGCTCGACGGTGTCACCATCAAGCCGGCGCTGGCGCTCGGTGGCTGGGTCGCCTTCAAGCCCATGCACGACGGCGTCATGGCGATGGGCGACCTGGTGCTGCTCGAATCCGAGATCAACCCTGTGATGCTGAGGATGATCGGCAACGGCCTGCAGATCACGGCCGTGCACAACCATTTGCTTGGCGCGAGCCCGGCCACCTTCTACATGCACGTCGCCGGCCACGGCGACCCGGTCAAGATCGCCGCCGCGATCCGGGATGGCCTCGCGGAAAGCAAGACGCCGCTCACGGCCGCGGCGACGGCCGCGCCGCCGCCGGCCATCGATCTCGACACCGCTCAGCTCGACCAAATCATCGGCGTCAAGGGCCAGGCCAATGGCGGCGTCTATCAGTTCAACGTGCCCCGCCGCGATCCGATCACCGAACAGGGCATGGCGTTGAGCCCGGTTGGTCCGATGGGCGTCGCCATCGGCATCAACTTCCAGCCGACCGGCGGCGGCAAGGCGGCGATCACCGGTGATTTCGTGCTGACCAATGACGAGGTCAACCCCGTCATCATGGCGCTGCGGACGCACGGCATCGACGTCACCGCGCTGCACAGCCACATGCTGGATGAACAGCCGCGTCTGTTCTTCATGCATTTCTGGGCCAATGACGACGCCATCAAGCTCGCCAAGGGCCTGCGCGCCGCGCTGGACAAGACGGCGAGCAACAGGAGCTGAGGGACAGGCCAGCCCCGGCAAGGGATCGGCCTCGGCCAAATGCATGGAACGGCTTTGCGGCCCTCGCGATTGTCGTGGGACGCACGACCCACCATGCATGGAGCCCGATCATTGCTGAAGCTGTACAGGTCGGCGACCTCCGATTGGCGAAGCATCGGCGCGGAATTGCCGTCCGAGATCATCTGGATCGATCTGCTCGATCCCACTGAAGACGAAAAGCAGTTCGTCGAGCGCGTGCTCCACATCCGCGTCCCGTCCGAGCGATCGTTGGGCGAGATCGAGGCGTCGAGCCGCCTGATCACCGACCATGACCGGCTCTATCTGAGCTCGCCGGCGGTGCGGCTCGACGACAACAACGAAGCCGAGATCACCAATATCGGCTTCGTGATCGGCCCAAAGGTGCTGGTCACCGTGCGGTTCGCGCAGCTGACCACGTTCGACGACGTCATGAAGCGGATCGGCACCGACAAGAGCCTGCAGAACGGCATGTGCGTGTTCACCGCGCTGCTCGAGGCCATGATCGATCGCGGCGCCGACGTGCTGGAGCATCTCGGTGCCAAGACCGACAGGCTGTCGCGGGGCGTCTTCAAGGGCGGCCTGGTGCGGAGCAAGCGTCCGGTGCGTTCCAGCCGCAGGCTGCGCGAGGCGCTGGAGAACATCGGCGAGCTCGCCGATCGCCTGGCGAAGGCGCGCGACGTGCTGCTCGGCGTCGGCCGGGTCGCGAGCTTCGCCGACGACGTCGGCAATGAATGGATCACATCGGCATCGAAGCGCCGGCTCGAAGCCATCACCAAGGACGTCGCCTCGCTCGGTGACTACGAGACCCGGCTGTCGGACAAGATCCAGCTGCTGCTGGACGCCGTGCTCGGCTTCATCAACATCCAGCAGAACGACCTGTTCAAGATCCTGACCATTGTGTCGGTGGTCGGCGTTCCCCCGACCATCCTGGTCGGGGTCTGGGGCATGAACTTCAAGGCGATGCCGGAGCTGAGCTGGACGTTCGGCTATCCCTTGGCCTGGGCCGCGATCATCGCCAGCGGCATCCTGCCGGTGCTCTGGTTCAAGCGGCACGGCTGGTTCGATTAACAAGCGAAGTTGAAACGCCGCGGCGTTATCGGCGTTGAGAACCCGCCTGCGCGTCTATAAATCTGAAGCCGCCCCACCCGCCCCTGCGGCGCGGTCATCCCCCATCGAAGAGTTCAGCCTATGCGCCCCCACATCATCTGCCACATGGGCACGTCGATCGACGGCCGGCTTCATCCCAGCCGCTTCACCAAGGCCGCCGCCGGGATCCCGGCCGACGCGCTGCGCTCGCACTACGAACGGATCCATGACGGCTTCGATGCCGATGGATGGATCATCGGCCGCGTCACCATGAACGAGATGGCCAAGGGAACGGAGCGGCATATCGCCAACCCACCGAGGCTGCCGCGCGAGGCGCATCTCGGCAACCGTAACGGCCGCAAGCTTGCGATCGGCGTCGATCCGTCGGGCCGCGTGCATTTCGGCAAGGACAATGTCGGCGGCGATCATGCCGTCGCGGTGCTGGGCGAACAGGTGTCCGACGCGCATCTCGCCGAACTGCACGAGGACGGTGCGTCCTATCTGTTTGCCGGCGCGAAGGGCGACAATCTGCCGGGCGCAATGGCGCAGCTGGCCGCCCTGTTCGGCGCCAAGACGCTGCTGCTCGAGGGCGGCGGCGGGATCAACGGCGCCTTCCTCAAGCACGGGCTGATCGACGAGTTCAGCACATTGATCTTTCCGGCGGTCGACGGCGTCGCCGGATCGCAAAGCATCGTCGACTATCACGGTCCGGACGGCGACCGCCCCGGCGCCGGCCAATCGCTGCGGCTCACCCATTGCGAGACGCTGGAAGGCGGCATGGTCTGGCTGCGTCACACCGTGGAGCGCGCGCCGGACTGAGCACGCCTATGGCTTGGGATTCTCCGCCCAGCCGGTTCGGCATGCAGCAACGAAAAACGCGACGCCGCGCGCGACATGGGCGTCGATCTCGGGATCGAGCGCCTTCAGATCCACCTCGAACAAGGCCCGAAGCAGCATCGGCACGGCGATGATGTCGAGGAACATCCGCGCCGTGGTCGGCAGCTGTTCGGGCGCGAAGGCCGGCAGCTTGCCGAGCTCGTCGGATTGCGTCAGCTCGCGCAGCAGGTGAATGCCGAGCTCGGTGCTGAGCGCGCGCGCCCTGCGGTTGACGTTGGCGGCGAGATCCGGGAAGCGGTGCGCCTCCGCGATCGCGAGCCGCATCAGGCCGATCCGGTCGGCGTCGAAGCCCCAATGCAGCAAGGTCGAGGCAACGCTGGTGAGGCGCTCCTCGATGGTCGCGCCGACCGGCGGATCGGCCTTGAACTCGGCGATACGTGAGAGGATGTCCCGCGTGACCACTTCCGTGAACAGCGCCCGCTTGTCGCGGAAGCGCGCATAGATCGTCCGCTTGCCGGAGCGCGCGGCCTCCGCGATCTCGTCGATGCTCGCGCCCTCGAACCCGCGCTGCAGGAACACTTTGCGCGCGGCCTCGAGAATCCGCGCATCGACCTCGCCGGCAAGCTCCTTCGGCGGCCGCCCGGCGCGCACCTCCGCCGGCCTGACTTTGGCTGCCCGCGGCTTCTTCAGGGTACTGGTGGTCATCGCATCGACCCGGGTTCGATGGGCCGGTCAGGCCGGCAATATCAAGCAAGATAGCCCTATCACATCTAGTTGTAAATAGAACGATACAGTTCCGTTCTTATTGACGTTGCACCGCAGCGGGACTATTTGTCGCATAGAACGGAACGGTATCGTTTCCTTTTGCGAAGGCCCGGCGGACCTCGCTGATCAGCCAGGAGCAGCCATCATGTTCGAAGACACTGTTTTGGAGCGCGACCAACCGGGCCACGAGGGCATCGAGGGCGCCCCCTCGGCGCCGGCCTCGCATGAGCCCGATGTCAGATCGGAGCGGCCGGAGATCACGACACGGGCTCCTGCGCAGGAGCACCCCGCGGGCAAGCAGCCCGCCCCGCCGGCAACCGTCCCACCCGAGGTCACCGGCACGGCGCCGAAGCGCGGCTTCCTGCGCCGCCGTCCGGTCGTCTCCGCGATCGGCGCCGTGCTGCTCGCGGCGGCAATCGGCGGCGGCTATCTCTACATGGACTATAGCGGGCATTTCGAATCCACCGACGACGCCTTCATCGCCGCACGGCAGTCTGCGCTCGCGCCGAAGATCTCGGGCTACATCACCGCCGTCCCGGTCACCGACAACCAGCATGTCGCGGCCGGCGACGTGATCGCCCGGCTCGACGACCGCGACTATCGCGTCGCGCTGGCGCAGGCCGAGGCGCAGGTCGCAGCCGCCCGCGCCAACATCGAGAATGTCGATGCGCAGCTCCACGTGCAGCAGGCGCAGATATCGGCCAACCAGGCTCAGGTGGACCAGGCGCAGGCAGCGCTGGTGTTCGCCCAGCAGCAGGCGACGCGCTACCAGCATCTGGAGCAATCCGGCTACGGCACGGTGCAGAATTCCGAGCAGTTCACCTCGCAGCTGCATCAGCAGCAGGCTGCGCTGCTGAGCGCGCAGGCGACGCTCAACCTCGCAAAGCGCCAGGTCGAATCGCTGAAGGCGCAGCGCAAGAGCGCGGTCGCCAACCTCGCCCAGGCCGAGGCACAGCGTGACCAGGCCGAGCTCAATCTGTCCTATACGACGGTCACCGCCGCGCAGCCGGGCCGCGTCGTCAACCTCTCGGCCGCGGTCGGCCAGTTCGCCCAAGCCGGCACCAATCTGACGATGTTCGTGCCCGACCAGACTTGGGTCACCGCGAACTTCAAGGAGATCCAGCTCGACAAGATGCGGCCGGGCGAGAAGGTGACGCTGAAGATCGACGCCTACCCCGGACGCACCATCCAAGGCCATGTCGAGAGCGTGCAGCCGGGCTCCGGCACCGCGTTCTCGCTGCTGCCGGCGCAGAACGCCACCGGCAACTACGTCAAGATCGTGCAGCGCGTGCCGGTGAAGATCGTGATGGACAACCCGCCGACCGACGTCGCGCTCGGCCCGGGCATGTCCGTGGTGCCGACGGTGCGGATCGATGCCGCGCCGTCCCTGCTCGAGCGTCTTGAGAAGCTGAATCTCGGGAGGCTGTGATGAGTGCCGCCGCGATCGACGCCAAAGGCGTTCCGGTGCCGCGCGCCACCGTCAATCCCTGGCTGATCGCCATCGTGGTTGCGCTCGCGAGCTTCATGGAGGTGCTCGACACCACCATTGCCAACGTGGCGCTGCCCTATATCGCCGGCGGCATGGGCGTGAGCGAGGACGAGGCCTCCTGGGTGGTCACCACCTATCTGGTGTCCAACGCCATCATCCTGACCGCCTCCGGCTTTCTCGCCCGCATGCTCGGGCGCAAGACCTTCTTCCTGATCTGCCTCGGCATCTTCACCATCAGCTCGATCCTGTGCGGCTTCGCGCCCAATCTGAACGCGCTGCTGCTGTTCCGTATCCTGCAGGGTCTCGGCGGCGGCGGCATGGTGCCGGTTGCGCAATCGATTCTCGCCGACGCCTTCCCGCCGGCCAAGCGCGGGCAGGCGTTCGCGGTGTTCGGCATTGCCGTCGTGGTGGCGCCGGTGGTCGGGCCGACGCTCGGCGGCTGGCTGTCCGACAACCTCTCCTGGCACTGGTGCTTCCTGATCAACGCGCCGGTCGGCGTGTTCGCGATCGCGCTGATCGCGGCCGTGCTGCAGGAGCCCGCGACCGCGAAAGCCAAGGGGGCGCAGCCCCAGGGCAACAGGTTCGACTTCATCGGCTTCGCGCTGGTCGCGACCTTCCTCGGCGCGCTCGAGGTGATGCTCGACCGCGGCCTCGAGGACGACTGGTTCGCATCACCCTTCATCGTCACCTTTGCGGTGATCTGCGCCACGGCGTTCGTGCTGATGATCCCGTGGGAGATGACCCGGCGCAATCCGATGATCGATCTACGCATGGTCGCAACCCGGCAGTTCGGCGCCTGCTTCCTGGTGATGCTGGCGACCGGCGCCATCCTGCTCGCGACCACGCAGTTCTTGCCGCAGCTGGTGCAGCAGGACTTCGGCTACACCGCGACCTGGGCCGGCCTCGTGCTCTCGCCCGGCGGCGTCGTCACCATGATGATGATGTTCGCGGTCGGCCGGCTCGCCGCCCGGGTGCAGCCGAAATACCTGATCGTTGCCGGCGCGCTGGTGATCGCCGCCTCGATGTACAGCATGACCAACGTCTATGCCGATCTCGGCTTCTGGTTCATGGCGCGCTCGCGCATGCTGATCGGCGTCGGCCTGCCGCTGATCTTCGTGCCGATCATGGCGGCCTCCTATGACGGCATTCCGCCCGACAAGACCGACCAGGCCTCCGCACTGATCAACGCGGCGCGCAACACCGGCAGCTCGATCGGCGTCTCGATCGTCTCCAACGTGCTGATGCATCGCCAGCAATTCCACCAGAGCCGGCTGGTCGAGCAGGTGACGCCGTCGAGTCCGCAATACCAGGATACGCTGCACCAGATCACCGACTTCTTCGTCGCCCAGGGCAGTTCGCTGGCCCAGGCGCACAGCCAGGCGATCCAGTGGATCGGGCAGCAGGTGCAGACCCAGGCCTCGTTCCTGTCCTACATGGACGCGTTCTGGGTCCTGATGCTGATCTCTCTCTCCGCGATCCCGCTGGCGCTGACCTTGCGCAAGGTCAGGCTTGGCGGCCCCGCCCCCATGGGTCATTGATCCCGGCGCGGACATGGATGTGCTACGGCGGAATGCAGGCGTGGCGAACCGCGCTATCGACCGGACAGGTCCGCGCGCCACGCGCGAGCCTTCGCCGTCGTCTCCTCGACGAAACACGTTTTGCCGTTGCGATAGGCCGCGATGTCCTCCCTTGAGGAGGCAGCAAGGGCCTGCTTGATATCCGCGTAGGCGCGGGCCGCCTCGGGATGCGCGCGAAGATAGTCCCGGAACACCAGCAGCGTTTCCCAACGCGGATTGGATGGCTCCATCACATGCAGATGATGGGTCCAGGGCCCCGGAGGGCCCTTGCGGAAGAACAACTCGCCAGGCAGCCACGCCGCGTATTCCGGTATGTAGTTGTAGCCGAGCGCCTCGATCGGCTCGATGCAGCGTTCCCGTGCCGCCGCGAGGCTGGGGACACCGATCATCAGGTCGATGATCGGCTTCGACGGCAAACCCGGAACCGCGGTGCTTCCGACATGCTCGATGGCCAAGGCCAGCGAGCCGAGCGCGTGCTCAATCCTCGCGCGCTCCGTCTCGAACATGGCCGGCCAGTTGGGGTCATAGTCCAGGACAACGATTGGCCCGGCGCCGTATTTCTCCATGGCACACCCTGATTGCTTGCCGCGAAGTCCCCTTCGCGGGTCAATCAAACCATGATGAGGCTAGGTTCGACCAGAGGCGCGCCGCCGGTGGCCGCGCCACCACAGGCCGAAGGCGATCGTGACCGCGGCGGCCAGCGAGAACCAGGTGATGGCGTACTGCATGTGGTCGTCCTTGAGACGCACCTTGAGCGGTCCGGGCTTCGGCGTGCCGCTGTCGGGCATCGGCGCCTCGAGGTCGATGTAGAACGGCGCGACCTGTCCCCAGCCGAGCGCCTGCGCCATCGCGCGATGATCGCGCACGAACCACAGCCGCTTCGCCGGATCTTCCTTCGGCGTCAGCCGGCCCGGTGGCTCGGGAAAGCGGATATAGCCCGTCAGCTCAACCGGCGCGCCGGTGACGAGGCGGCCGACGACGCGGTCCTCGAAGGCGCGATCCTGCATCGTGTTCTGGACAAAGCCGGTGTTGATCACGACGGTCTCGCCGCTCGCGAGCTTCGCCGGCAGCAACGCCCAGGTGCCCGGACCCGAAATGTCGTCGCGCACCGCGGAGCCGGAGCTGAACACCATCGCGTCCGGCTGCTGCGCATAGATCGCGGTCAGGGTGACGCGGCGGAATTCATCCTTGGCGGAGGTCAGCGTCGGCCATGCCGACGGCGGCGGCAGCGCCTCGATCGGGGCGGCCAGCCGCGCATCGAGCGCCGCGATCAGCGCGTGCTTCTCGACCCGGCGCTGCAATTGCCAATAGCCGAGGGCGATAAACACCGCGATCAGGATCAACGTGAAAATGCCGAAGCCGGCCGCGCTCGGCCGGCGAGAGCCTTTTGACGCGTTTTCTTGGCACGAACCGGTGTCCACTTCGCTGGAAAACGCTTTTTTCGTCGTATCATTCATTTCGGGTCGCGCTCGATCAATTGGCCTTCGGCGGCCTTGTGGTGGAATTGCAGCGCGATCAGAAGTGCCTTCATCGATCGTAGCGGCAGGATCGTGGTGACCAGGATCAACGGCAGCCACAGCGCGGCGTGCACCCAGAACGGCGGCTGGTACTTCACCTCGACGATCAGCGCCGCCGCGACCACGATGGCACCGGCCAGCATGATGACGAAGATCGCCGGCCCGTCGCCGGAATCGATGAAGGCGAAGTCGAGGCCGCAGGCCTGGCAGCGCGGCGCCAGCGTCAGGAAGCCGGAATAGAGCTTGCCCTTGCCGCAGCGCGGGCAGCGGCAGGCGATGCCGCGCAGTGCGCTCTCAGTGACGGTCGGCGGGGTATCGGTCATCGGTTCTCTTCAAAAGCAAAGGGGCGGCCATTCGGCCGCCCCCTCTTAGCACGTCGGCCGGCAATTAGTGTGCGCCGTGGGCCATCGTCTCGGCGCCGTGGCCCCAGACGTAGATGCAGATGAACAGGAACAGCCAGACCACGTCGACGAAGTGCCAGTACCAGGCGGCAAACTCGAAGCCGAGGTGCTGCTTCGGCGTGAAGTGGCCGGCATAGGCGCGGATCAGGCAGACCAGCAGGAAGATGGTGCCGACCAGCACGTGGAAACCGTGGAACCCGGTCGCCATGAAGAAGGTCGCGCCATAGACGTTGCCGCCGAACGAGAACGTCGCGTGGGCGTACTCATAGGCCTGCACGCAGGTAAAAAGGGCGCCGAGGATCACGGTGAGGATCAGGCCCTGCTTGAGGCCCTGACGGTCGTTCTCGAGCAGCGCATGGTGCGCCCAGGTGACGGTGGTGCCCGAGGTCAGGAGCAGCAGCGTGTTGAGCAGCGGCAGATGCCAGGGATCGAAGGTCTCGATGCCCTTCGGCGGCCAGGTGCCCGGAACCGAGCAGGCGCCCATCGCCGTGCCGGCGCCGCAGCCGAACACCGCATCGCGCGTGGCGTGCACCGCGTCGGCCGGGAACAGCGCCGAGTTGAAGAAGGCCCAGAACCAGGCGACGAAGAACATCACCTCGGAGGCGATGAACAGGATCATGCCGTAGCGGTGGCTGATCTGCACCACGCGGGTGTGGTCGCCCTTGTACTGGGCTTCCTTGATCACGTCGCCCCACCAGCTCGCCATGGTGTAGAGCACGCCGATGGTACCGACGCCGAACACGATCGGGGCGGCGGAGAACATGTGGTGCATCCAGCCGATCGCGCCGAACGCCATGATGAAGGCCGAGATCGAGCCGACCACCGGCCACGGGCTCGGGTCGACGAGATGATAGTCGTGATGCTTGACTTGCGCCTCAGCCATTGCCGTCTCTCCATTCGCGTGCCGCAAGGCACGTCTTAAATCTCAAATTCCAATCTCTTCAGCATGATCTTCTCGGAAAACCGGTCTCCACTTTTCCGGATCATGCTCTAGCCGCCCTTGCGCTGCTCCGCCTCGCCGGCCGCCACGGGCTTCGGCGTTGCGTCGCGCACGGGGAAGAAGGTGTAGGACAAAGTGATCGTCTTCAGCGTGTCGTTCTCGCTGTCCTTGGCCAGCGCCGGATCGACATAGAACACCACGGCCATCTCGCGCTTTTCGCCCGGCGCCATGGTCTGTTCGGTGAAGCAGAAGCAGTTGATCTTCTGGAAATAGGCGCCGACCGTCAGCGGCGCGACATTGTAGGACGCCTGGCCGGTCGTGGTGCGCGCCGACTGGTTGGTGACGGTGTAGTAGACCGTGACCACCTGGCCGATCTTGACGTCGATCGTGTTCTGCTCCGGCTCGAACTTCCAGGGCAGGCCCGGCGCGACGTTGGAATCGAAGCTGACCGAAATGGTGCGCGCGAGCGGCGCATCCGAAGGCACCGAGGTCGCGACCTGGGTGGTGCCGTTGAATCCGGTGGTGCGGCAGAACCAGTTGTAGAACGGCACGGCTGCGTAGGACGCTCCGACCATCAGCACCACGACGAAGCCGCAGATCGAGGCGACCACGGCGTCGCGCGTCAGCGTGCGGCGCGTGACCTTGGCGCCCTCACCCTGCTGCGGTTCCTGGTTCGCCATCTCACTCACAGCGGCCGCACCAGCACGGCTGGTCCCTTGACGAGGGTGACGGCGAAGAACAGCACGACCAGGATGCCGAGCGCGAGCGCGATGGCGATCGAGCGCTGGCGGCGGCTCCTGAGCTGTGCCTCGGTGAGGACGATTCCTTCTGGTTCGCGTTTCTCGTCCATTGATATCCCATGCGCCCCCATCTCGCCCCCGGCTCCCTATCCGATGAAGACAGGCGCAATCGCGCGGACCACGACCTCGGCGAGGAGGACGGCAAACAGCGCGAACAGATAGAGGATCGAGAAGGCGAACAGCCGGCGCGTGGCGCGGTTGGCGGCCGTGCCCTCGCGGCGGCGATAGACCTCGATGGCGAGCCACAGCATGCCGGCGCCAAGCACCAGCGAGGTGATGCCGTAGATCGCGTCGAAATAGCCGAGCGGCCACGGCGCCAGCGCGATCGCGACCAGCACGATGGTGTAGAGCAGGATCTGCAGCCGGGTCGTGTCGGGTCCGGCGACGACCGGCAGCATCGGGATGCCGGCGCGCGCATAATCGTCGCTGCGGAACAGCGCCAGCGCCCAGAAATGCGGCGGGGTCCAGAAGAAGATGATCAGGAACAGGAGGATCGGCTCGACCGAGAGCGATCCGGTCGCGGCGGCCCACGCCACCACCGGCGGCAAGGCACCGGCGGCGCCGCCGATCACGATGTTCTGCGCGGTCCAGCGCTTCAGCCACATCGTGTAGATCACGGCGTAGAAGAAGATGGTGAAGGCAAGCAGCGCGCCCGCCACCCAGTTGACCAGGATGCCGAGCGTCATCACCGAGAAGAAAGCGAGCGTGATGCCGAACGCGGCCGCCTCGGTCGGCGTGATACGGCCGCGCGGGATCGGCCGGTTGGCGGTGCGCGTCATCAGCGCGTCGACATCGCCCTCATAGGCCATGTTGAGCGCGCCGGAGGCGCCGGCGCCGACCGCGATGCACAGGATCGAGGTGAACGCCAGCACCGGATGCACATGCACCGGCGCGATCATCAGCCCGACCAGCGCGGTGAAGATCACCAGCGACATCACGCGCGGCTTCAACAGCGCGATGTAGTCGCCCACTTCGGCCTCGGAGATCCGGGGCAGTTCGATGGCGTTGTGATCGACAACCGACAAGATCAGGTCTCGCTTCTCTCAAAAGGCGCGGCGCACCGTTAAAGTGCGCCGCGTTGTGCTGGACTTACTGCACGCGGGGCAGCACTTCGAACTGGTGGAACGGCGGCGGCGAGGTCAGCGTCCACTCCAGCGTGGTCGCACCCGCACCCCACGGATTGTTCGCGGCCTGCTCCTTGCGGACGAAGGCATCGATCACGCCGTAGATGAAGATCAGAACGCCGATGCCCGAGATGTAGGAGCCCCAGGACGAGATCAGGTTCCAGCCCGCGAATGCATCCGGATAGTCGACATAGCGGCGCGGCATGCCCGACAGGCCAAGGAAGTGCTGCGGGAAGAACACCAGGTTGACGCCGATGAAGGTAAACCAGAAGTGCGCCTTGGCGATGGTCTCCGAGTACATGTAGCCGAACATCTTCGGGAACCAGTAGTACCAGCCGGCGAAGATGCCGAACACGGCGCCGAGCGACAGCACGTAGTGGAAGTGCGCCACCACGTAATAGGTGTCCTGCAACACGCGATCGACGCCGGCATTGGCCAGCACGACGCCGGTGACGCCGCCGACGGTGAACAGGAAGATGAAGCCGATCGCCCAGATCATCGGCGCCTTGAACTCGATCGAGCCGCCCCACATCGTGGCGATCCAGGAGAAGATCTTCACGCCGGTCGGCACCGCGATCACCATCGTGGCGGCGACGAAATAGGCCTGCGTCGCCGAGGACATGCCGACGGTGTACATGTGGTGCGCCCACACCACGAAACCGATGCCGCCGATCGCGACCATGGCGTAGGCCATGCCGAGATAGCCGAACACCGGCTTGCGCGAGAAGGTGGAGACGATCTGGCTGACCATGCCGAAGGCGGGCAGGATCAGGATGTACACTTCGGGGTGACCGAAGAACCAGAACAGATGCTGGAACAGCACCGGGTCGCCGCCGCCGTCAGCCGCAAAGAAGGTGGTGCCGAAATTGCGGTCGGTCAGCAGCATGGTGATCGCACCGGCGAGCACCGGCAGCGACAACAGCAGCAGGAACACGGTGACCAGGATCGACCACACGAACAGCGGCATCTTGTGCAGGGTCATGCCCGGCGCGCGCATGTTGAAGATCGTGGTGATGAAGTTGATGGCGCCGAGAATCGACGAGGCACCGGCAAGATGGAGCGAGAGAATCGCGAAATCGACCGCAGGACCCGGATGGCCGGAGGTCGACAGCGGCGCGTACATGGTCCAGCCCGCGCCGACGCCGTTGGCGCCCGGCTCACCCTCGACGAAGGTGGACATCAGCAGCAGCGCGAACGAGGCCGGCAGCAGCCAGAACGAGATGTTGTTCATGCGCGGGAACGCCATGTCCGGCGCGCCGATCATCAGCGGCACCATCCAGTTGCCGAAGCCGCCGATCATCGCCGGCATGACCATGAAGAAGATCATGATCAGACCGTGCGAGGTCACGAACACGTTATAGGTGTGCGTCTCGTGGAATATCTGGACGCCCGGATACATCAACTCGGCACGGATCGCGATCGACATCGCAGCACCGATGATGCCCGCGATCACCGCAAAGATCAGGTACATCGTACCGATGTCCTTGTGGTTCGTGGAATAGAGATAACGCCGCCATCCGGTCGGATGGTGGGCGTGATCATCATGGGCGTGATCGTCGTGTGTCGCTGCGCCTGTCGCCATGTTCAAAATCCTGCCTTGCAGTCCCTCTTGGACCTTGCGGTCCCGTCGCCCTTATTCCATCCGCGCCGTAAGCCGTGAGGCTTACTGCGCCGCCTGACCAGCCGAAGCGTAGGAATTCGCCGGGTTGGTCGCAAACTTCTTCTTCGCGCCTTCAACCCAGGTCGCGAATTCCTGGTCGCTGACGACCCGCACCGCGATCGGCATGAAGGCATGGTCCTTGCCGCACAGTTCCGAGCACTGGCCGTAGAACACGCCGGTCTTGGTGGCCTTGAACCAGCTCTCGTTGAGGCGGCCGGGGACCGAGTCGATCTTCACGCCGAAGGCCGGCACCGCGAAGGAGTGGATCACGTCGGCGCCGGTGGTCTGGATCCGCACCACCTTGTTGACCGGGACCACCATCTCGTTGTCGACGCCGAGCAGACGGGGCTGCTTGTCCTTGTCGAGCAGCGAGTCGAACTCGAACTTGCCGTTATCCGGGTAGGCGTAGGACCAGTACCACTGCTTGCCGGTGACCTTCACGGTGAGGTCCGGCTTCGGCACGTCGAGCTCCAGGAAAAGCAGGCGGAACGACGGGACCGCGATGCCGACCAGGATCAGGACCGGGATCAGCGTCCAGGCCACTTCGATCAGCGTGTTGTGGGTGGTCCTGGAGGGGACCGGGTTGGCCCGGGCGTTGAACTTCACCACCACGATGATGAGCAGCGCCAGCACGAACAGGGTGATGACGGTGATCAGCACCAGCAGGAAATTGTGAAACCAGATGATGTTTTCCATCACCGGGGTCGCGGCTTCCTGCAGCGTGTGCTCCCACGGCGCCGGCTGGCCCATCTCGGCGAAGGCCGATCCCGCGGCGATCGACGCCACACCCGCTACCGCCAACCCCAGCAATTGCCTGCCCAACCGGCCAATCGACATCTTCATGCCGCTCGCGCTCCCTTGCATTATTCCCCAAAGCACCTCCGGCATATGGCCGAAAATGCAGCACGATCCGCCCTGACAAACGGCCTTCCGGACATACCCGTCTCTGAGTCAAGGTGGGTACGGGAGCCAGATCGCTAGAACGCGTCGAAATCCAGCCTCTCAAACCATAATTCTCCGGCGCTCGCAATGCAGTAGTGGGGCCGAAAGCCATGCGCCTGCAATGAAGCTGCCGCTTGCGATTTTTCCCGCAAAATCAAGCGAAAGTCGCCGAAACGATGCCGCACGCAGTTGACAGGGGGATTACCGGATGTACCCACAGACAGGGCAGCGCACAGGAACCTGATTCGCTGCGGGCTGCCCCAATCCGGCGCGAGAATGGCTTCAAGATCGCCTTCAAGGCGCCGTCATTGCGGTATCAGTCGACGCCTGAGCATGATCCGGAAAAGTGGAGACCGGTTTTCCGAAAGATCATGCTCAAACAAGAAGATGAGATCATGATTCGCTTCCGGGAAGCGCATCATGACGCGCGTGCTACCGGCGGCCGGACGGCCGGACCGACCGAACATCTATAAGGATCGACCCGGATGGGCGCTTCGAACATTCGTTTGACGATGGCCAGCCGGCTCGGCGGCCTCGCGATTCTGGCCCTCTGCCTTGGCCTTTCTGTTGGCCTGACCCAGCCGGCAAACGCGCAAGGCGCGGTGCGCTCGGTTCACGGCGACTGGCAGATCCGCTGCGACACGCCGCCCGGCGCCCAGGCCGAGCAATGCGCGCTGATCCAGAGCGTGGTAGCGGAAGACCGCTCCAACGCCGGCCTGACCGTGATCGTGCTGAAGACCGCCGACCAGAAGAGCCGCCTGATGCGCGTGGTCGCGCCGCTCGGCGTGCTGCTGCCCTCCGGCCTCGGCCTCAAGCTCGACAATCAGGACGTCGGCCGCGCCGGTTTTGTCCGCTGCCTGCCCAATGGCTGCGTCGCCGAGGTCGTGATGGACGACAAGCTGCTCGGCCAGCTCAAGAACGCCAAGACCGCGACCTTCATCATCTTCGAGACCCCGGAAGAGGGCATCGGCTTTCCGCTCAGCCTGAACGGCCTCGCAGAGGGGTATGACAAATTGCCCTAGGGGTTAGGCCGGCGTCGCAAATGCAGAGGCCGTAGCCCGGATGAAGCGCAGCGCAATCCGGGACCGGCGTCAGCACAGGAGAGTGTCTTCCCGGATTTCGCTTCGCTTCATCCGGGCTACGCCAGGCAGATCGGCTCACCGCCCACCCGCCGCATAATAGTCGAACAGCCCGCTCGCCTCCGTGGACAGCCAGTCCGCCTCTCCCGTCATGTAGCCTTCGACCTGGCCGGTGATGCCGATCAAAAATGAGATCGGCATGCCGTAGAGCGCAAACGGCGTGTCGACCTCGGCGGCGTCGACGCGCGACACGAGGCCACCCGGATCGAAGCCGATCGCGAGGTGGCGGAGCTTGAGCTGCTTGACATAGGGCGCGACCGGCGCGCGGTTGCGATCGGTGCTGACAGCGACGACGACGAGATCGCTGCGGCCGCTGGCGGCAAGGCGGTCAAGCATCGGCAGCTCGGTCCGGCACGCCGCGCACCAGGTGGCCCAGAAGTTGACCAGTACCATCCTGCCTTTGAACGCGGTGAGATCGAGCGCGCCGCCGGCGAGCACCGGGATCGCAACCTGCGGCACCGGGCGGGCGCCTTCGACCTGCGTGAACTGGTGCCGGATGGTGCCGAATTGCGGCGCTTCCGACGCTGCGCGCACAGCTCCGGCGGGCATTGCGAGCGAGGCGCCGGCGCCAATCATGCCGGTGACAACGGCGCGGCGCGTCGGTGCGTGAGCTGACGTCATGATGGGTTCTCCACTTGGCCTGATCGCTGCATCGCTCAGGACCGGATGTAAGACCAGCCGGCTTCCTGCAATTCGATGATGCGACCGGGCCCGTTCGGCACCAGGTCGACATTGTCGAGCAGGACGAGCGGATGTCCCTCGGCGCGCTCCATGCCGAGCTTGGTGGCTTCGCAGACCACGAAGCGAATGTCCGGCGTGAGCCCCCTCACCACCCGGAGCAGATCCTTCACCGGCGAGGTATCGGCCCGCAGCATGTGGACGCCGGCGTTGTAGGCGACGACCTCGATCTCGAACGGCTCGTTGCGCTCCCGATAATATTTCGGGAGGTTGAGCGCGGTCGAGATCAGCGCCCGCATCGTGGTCGGGTCGTCGCTGTTGATCGGCAGCACCAGGCGGTGCATGCGCGGCTCCGGCTTCCTGGACTCAAGTTTCTTGGGCTCGGGTTTCGAGACCGCCGCGACCGAACCGGTGAGCAGCATTGTCGCGGCGAACGGCACCGCGAAGGCCAGCACCAGCCCGGTCACGACTGTCAGCTTGCGGCGAGAGACGCGCATCGCGCTCACCTCACGGCGCGCTCGCGAGCAGGGCGAACTGGCTGCGCTTGGCGTAGGCGACGATCGCGCTCAATGTCAGCAGCACCAGGGCAGGCACCGGCGAGCCGCCGATCACGAACAGATGGCTGATGGTGGCACCGACCATGATGCAGCTGAGCAGCACGCCGCCGAACGCTGCGACCGGGGGCAGCAGGATCAGGACCGCGCCGAGCAGCTCCAGCGATCCGGTGAAATGGCGGAACCACTGACCGAGCCCGATATGGTCGAATTCCTCGACCAGCATCGGCACGCCGTAGAGCTTGGCGGCGCCCGCGGCGGCAAAGGCCAATGCGAGCAGTCCCCTGACGACCCAGAGGCTGACGGATTTCCAGCGCGACGGCGCCGCGGCAACTGCAACTGACATTGATGACTCCCGAGTTGTTCGTAAGGCTGGACCGCGGCTGCCCGACCGATCGGCGGCTGGCCCGCGGCTTTCGGTGGTCTAAATTCGGGAGTAAGATGAAAAGAACAAGTAGGATGCTTTTTGTGAGGTAGTATGAAAAAACTGACTAATGGGCCTGCCGAGCCTCCGGCCGCGTCCGAGCCGTGCAACGGCGACCTGTCGGCGCAATTTCATCGCGCGCTGTCGGTGCTGGCCGGGAAATGGAAGGGCGACATCCTCTGGCAACTGGTCGAGCGCAAGCGGCGGTTCGGCGAGCTGCGCCAGTCGATCCCCGGCGTGACCCAGCACATGCTGACCACGCAGCTGCGCGATCTCGAGGCCAATGGCCTCGTCAAGCGCACGGTCTATCCCGAGGTGCCGCCACGGGTTGAGTACGAGATGACGCCGTCGGCCAAGGCGCTCAAGCCGGTGTTCGACGAACTGTACCGCTGGGCGCAGGAGCATGGCTTTCCGACCTCGGCACAGGGCACCGCGCAGCCGAAGCCGCAATCGGGCGATGCCGGCGAAAGCCAGCCGCGGAAGGCGGATCGGCGCTCAAGGTGATGACGACAAGGTGAGGAGACCGACGGGGCACTGTGATCGACCGCATAGTCGCAGGCACTCCCGGTTTGCCACCCCAACCACTATCTTTGATGATCGCCGTCCGGGCCTGAACCGGGACCGGTACAGGTTTCCGGGTTGTAAGATGAGTTTTCCGCTCGTCTCTGCTTCAATCCCCCGAAATCCCTGCTGCGGGTTCCCCACTGGCAATCAGTTGCGCTTCAGGCAAGGATGACGAGGAATCGCCAAGCAATCGCATTGCGTCGGAGTGACCATGACCAATCCCGCCACGACATCCCTGCTCGACCGCGCCAATCTGGACCGCGATGCCGTCCGCCGCGAGGTGGCGCGCGGACTTGAAGGCGCCGACGACGGCGAGCTGTTCCTGGAGTTTGGGCAGACCGAGGCGCTGGTGTTCGACAACGGAAGGCTGAAGCAGGCGACCTATGACACCTCGCAGGGCTTTGGCCTGCGCGCGGTCAAGGACGACGCGGTCGGCTATGCGCATTCCTCCGACGTCTCGATCCCGGCGCTGATCCGCGCCGCGGATGCGGTCGCGGCCGTCCGCGGCGGCTATGCCGGCACTTTCGCCGCAGCGCCCGCCCACACCAACATCAAGCTCTATGGCGACGAGAACCCGCTGGACGGGCCGGCATTCGAGGCCAAGGTCAAGCTGCTGGGCGAAATCGACGCCTATGTCAGGGACAAGGACCCGCGGGTGCGGCAGGTTTCCGCCAGCCTCACCGCGACCTGGCAGGTGGTCGAGATCCTGCGGCCGGACGGCGAGAGCTATCGCGACATCCGCCCGCTGGTGCGCGTCAACATCTCGGTGGTCGCCGGCCAGGGCGACCGGCAGGAGAGCGGCAGCAAGGGCTATGGCGGCCGCGAGGGCTATGCGCGTTTCATCGAGACCAAGGCCTGGCGCGACGCCGCCGACGGCGCGCTGCGCGAGGCGCTGGTCAATCTCGAATCGGTGCCGGCGCCCGCCGGCGAGATGGACGTGGTGCTCGGCGCCGGTTGGCCCGGCGTGATGCTGCATGAGGCCGTCGGCCATGGGCTCGAGGGCGATTTCAACCGCAAGCAGACCTCCGCCTTTGCCGGCCTGATGGGCCAGCAGGTCGCGGCCAAGGGCGTCACCGTGGTGGATGACGGCACCATGGCCTCGCGCCGCGGCTCGCTCTCGATCGACGACGAGGGCACGCCGACCAACCGCACCGTGCTGATCGAGGACGGCATTCTTGTCGGCTACATGCAGGACCGCCAGAACGCCCGGCTGATGGGCATGAAGCCGACCGGCAACGGACGGCGACAGAGCTATGCCCATGTGCCGATGCCGCGCATGACCAACACCTACATGCTGTCGGGCGACCGCGACCCGGCCGAGATCATCGCCTCGGTGAAGAACGGCATGTACGCCGCCAATTTCGGCGGCGGCCAGGTCGACATCACCTCGGGCAAATACGTGTTCCAGTGCACCGAGGCCTACAAGATCGAGAACGGCAAGCTCGGTGCGCCGGTGAAGGGCGCCATGCTGATCGGAAACGGACCGACCGATCTCCACAGGATCACCATGATCGGCAACGATCTTGCGCTGGATACGGGAATCGGCACCTGCGGCAAGAACGGCCAGGGTGTGCCGGTCGGCGTCGGCCAGCCGACGCTCAGGATGGAACGGATTACGGTCGGAGGAACGGGCTAGTGAGCAGCGGAAACGAAGTCGTGACGGCCAAGCCGACCAGCTGGCGCGGGCAGGCCGTGCAACTGGCTGCGATCGTGGCCGTCGTGTTCCTTGCCAAGGGCGCTATCGCCGAGCCGTTCTACGTGCCGTCGGGATCGATGGAGCCGACGCTGCTGATCGGCGATGCGCTGGTCGCCTCGAAATATCCCTATGGCTACGGCGCGGCCTCGCTGCCGATCCAGATCACGCTGCCGGAAACCGGACGCGTGTTCGGCGAGACGCCGAAGCGCGGCGACGTCGTCGTGTTCCGCTGGCCGGGCGACCGCTCGCAAGCCTGGGTCAAGCGCGTGGTCGGGCTGCCCGGCGACCGCATCCAGATGCGGCAGGGTCAACTCTTCATCAACGATCATGCGGCGACGCTGAAGCCCGACGGCACCGGCTTCGCCGAAGACGATCGCGGCGGCGGCGAGGAGGCGTATCGCTATATCGAGACGCTGCCGAACGGCGTCAACCACGCGATCTTCAAGATCCGCGACAACGGCCGGCTCGACAACACCCAAGAAGTCACAGTGCCGCCGGGCAAACTGTTCGTGCTCGGCGACAACCGGGACAATTCCGCCGACAGCCGCGTGCCGGTACGCGACGGCGGCGTTGGCCTGTTGCCGATCGACAATCTGATCGGCCGCGCCGACGCCGTGGTCGGCTCCTGGGACCTCGGCATCCGCAGCCAGCCGGTCTGGACCTGGCTCTCAGGCTTCCGCCTCGCGCGCTTCTTCACTTCGGTGCAGTAGACGCGTAGCGCGTAGCCCGGATGAGCGCAGCGACATCCGGGGCATGTGTCGAGGCCGTCCTGGATATCGCTTCGCTCATCCGGGCTACATTCCCCGCGAGAGGTCAGCCGTGACCTTCGACGACATCAGGCGCATCGCGCTGGCATGGCCGGAGGTCGAGGACGGCTCTTCCTACGGCACGCCGGCGCTGAAGGTGCGCAACAAGATGCTGGTGCGGCTCAAGGAGGACGGCGACAGCCTGGTGATGCCGGGCGTACCGCCCGATGAGCGCGACATCTTGGTCAAGCATCAGCCCAAAGTGTTCTACTTCACCGATCACTACCGCGACTACCCGATGGTCCTGATCCGCCTGTCGAAGGCCAAACGCGTCTCCGTCGAGCCCTTGCTGCGCCGGCACTGGCGCACACTGGCGTCGAAGAAGGCAGTCAAGGACTACGACGCGACCGCCTCGTCGTGACGCAGGACGAATTCCTCACAGCCGCGCTGCGCAACCCGGCCAATCAAGCCGTCACCGACGAGCTGTACCGCCTCGGCTTGCCCGATGCATGGCTGGTGGCCGGCTGCCTGGTGCAGACCGTGTGGAATGTGCTGACCCGCCGGCCGCTCGATCATGGCATCAGCGACCACGACATCTTCTATTTCGATCCGGATACCTCATGGGAGGCCGAGGACGCGGTGATCCGCGAGCTCAAGGCACGGCTTGCGCATCTCGGTGTCGCGATCGAGGTACGCAACCAGGCCCGCGTCCATCTCTGGTATCCCGACAAGCACGGCCTGCCCTACCCGGCGCTGTCGCGTTCGACCGACGGCATCGATCGCTTCCTCACCGAAAACACGCAGATCGGCATCCGCCGCACCACGCGCGGCTACGACGTTTATGCGCCGAACGGCTTCGACGATGTCGCCGGCATGATCGTGCGGCCGAACCGGACCGCGAATTTTTCGGCGGCGAACTATGCGACGAAGGCGGCGCGCTGGAAGGCGCTTTGGCCCGAGATCACGGTGCTGGCGGCGGAGTAGCCTCTTCGAAGCTTCGTAGCCCGGATGAAGCGCAGCGAAATCCGGGACTGGTCCATCCGCTGGGAAAGCGGCCCCGGATTGCGCTTCGCTCCATCCGGGCTACGGATTAGAACGAAAAACACGAATTGAGGCAGCTTAAAACCTCAGCCACCCCACTCCCAACAGCACATTGACCAATATCGCAAAGACCACGTCCCCCAGAACACACACCGCAAATATGCGAAAGTATTTCCGGTTGTAGTCCGCTTGCAAAAATGAGCCGCCGAGCAACGATCCCAAGCTTGGGGAATCATGCTTTCGGGCCATCGCTACCATCATTTGCATTGCCCACCCAGCAACGATCAAAGGCATCAGTGCGAGAATGAAGATGGCTGTACCCATTTGGATAAGCGTGCCTCGCTACCGCACCACGCCCGACGTGAACCCGGCCTTGCGGCGCGGCGGCTTGATCTCTTTCTTCAGGAAGCAATGCGCGTCGCGGCCGGCATAGCCGGGCCGGGCGTAGGTCCAGGCGCGGCACTTGTTGTCGGCGGTGCAGGCGGCCTGGCAGGCCTCGTCGCCGTCGCTGCTCTTCAGTTCGAAATTCTTGTAGTCGCCGCCGAGGCGGTCGATCGAGGTTTCGATGGCGCCGTTGCGCGGTTCGACCACGCCCGCACCGCGCACCCCGGAGACGCAGCAGACGTCCTGCACCCGCGGCGGCACTGTGTTCTTCAGCCAGCACACCGCGCCGTTGTTGGCATCGGTCGGATAGTTGAAGCTCCAGGCGCGGCAGCGGCGGTCGCGCTCGCAGGTCAGCGCGCAATCGGCCGGATCGCCCGTCGTCACCGGCGCGTTGAGATAGTCGCCGCCGGGACGGTCGAAATTGGTCTGCGCCAATGCCGGGCGCGCGACGACAGCGGCCGCAAGGACCGCAAACATCACCACACACGCCCTAAAGTGGCGGCCTATCCCCATGAGATTGCTTTCAAATTCGCGCAGCCCCGCGCGTTTAGCGGGTCGTCATTTGAACGCCATGAACCTGTACGGCGGATGAACGACGGGTGCGACACCACCGCCGTTCGCGCGCGTTTCGGGCCCGGATTGGGGCCAAGCGGGGATTAAAACGCGTACTCCTGATAGGCCGGTTCCACCGAGCCCTTCCACGGACCGTTGAACTTCTCCAGCATCTCCTCCGCCGGCGAGCGGCCGGCCTCGATGATGCGCTCGAGCGGCTCGAGGAAGCGGCTCTCGTCGCGTCCGAGATGATCGATCCGGCCGCGCCGTCGCAATCCGGCATGCGACAGGATCAGGCACTCCTTGGCGATCTCGAACAAATAGCGGTCCTTGATCCGCGACTTGAAGCCGAAGCGCGGCACGTCGTCACGCAGCGCCTGCCGCTCCGGCGCGGTCCAGTGGCGGACGATGTCCCAAGCGGCATCGAGGCTGTCATTGTCGTAGAGCAGCCCGACCCAGAACGCCGGCAGCGCCGGCAGCCGGCCCCACGGCACGCCGTCGGCGCCGCGCATCTCGAGGTACCGTTTCAGCCGCACCTCGGGGAAGATCGTCGAGAGGTGATTGGCCCAGTCCGACAGGGTCGGCCGCTCGCCCGGAAGGGCGGCATTCTTGCCGGCGAAGAAATCCCGGAACGAGGAGCCGGAGACGTCGATATATTCCTCGCCGCGCTTGACGAAATACATCGGAACGTCGAGCGCATAATCGACATAGCGCTCGAATCCCATGCCGTCCTCGAACGCGAACGGCACCATGCCGCTGCGCGCATTGTCGGTGTCGCGCCAGATCTCGGAACGGAACGACAGGAAGCCGTTGGGCTTGCCTTCGGTGAACGGCGAGTTGGCGAACAATGCGGTCGCGATCGGCTGCAACGCCAGCGACACGCGCAGCTTCTTCACCATGTCGGCTTCGGAGGAGAAGTCGAGATTGGTCTGCACCGTGCAGGTCCGGAACATCATGTCGAGGCCGTATTTGCCGACCTTCGGCATGTAGTTTCGCATGATCTTGTAACGCCCCTTGGGCATCACGGGGATCTGCGCGCGCGACCAGGACGGCGTCATGCCGAGGCCGAGGAAGCCGATGCCGAGCGGGGTTGCGATCTCCCGCACCTGCGCCAGATGCGCCATCAATTCCGACTGCGTCTGATGCACGGTTTCGACCGGCGCGCCCGACAGTTCGAACTGCCCGCCCGGCTCGAGCGAAATCGCGCCGCCGCCGGTGACGTCATAGAGGCCGATGATGTTGCCGCGCTCCATGATCGGTTCCCAGCCGAGCAAGAGCTTCATGCCCTCGAGCAGCGCGCCGATGCCCTTGGCGCCTTCATAGGGCACGGGCTGATGGCCCTCGAGCGTGAACGGAGTCTTCTCGTGCTCGGTGCCGATCCGGAATTCGGACTCAGGCTTCACGCCGGCTTCAAGCCACGCCACGAGTTCGTCGCGCGACTGCAGCGGCGTCATGTCGATCTGGTCACGCGCCATAGATAATCCAACTCAAGGGCGCTTCGATCGAAGGCGCGCGGTGGCAGGGACATCCGCGAGCCACAACGGCTGCGGATGATGGAATCAGCAATATCATCGGGCAGGCACGCCGTCTCGCGCAGGCGCAGCCTTGCTGTCAGCCTTAGTCTCGTTCTTGACGTCGCCTTTGGCGTCGCCGCAGGCGCAGCCGAGCCGGTCGAGCAGACCACACAGCCTGGTCGCGTCGGCGTCCGACAATTTGGAGCCGACATGCTTGTCGATCGCGGCGGAATAGGCGTTCCACATCTTCTTCTGCAGTTCGCGCCCGGCCTCGGTGATCTCGACGAACTGGCCGCGCTTGTCGATCTTGCATTCGCGCCGGGCGGCGAGCCCCTCGTCGACCAGCTTGTCGATCAGCCGCGAGGTCGAATATTGCGGGATCAGCATCTGGCGCTCGAGCTCGACCGGGCGCAGTTCGCCCGACGGCGCGCGCGACAGCTCGAGCAAGGCGTCATACCAGGCGAGCGGCGGAAAACCGGCCTTCTTCAAATCCTGCTCGACGCAGTCCAGCACCCGGCTCGGCACCCGCATCAGGCGGATCCAGGCGGCCGTCGCCTCGCTCGATAGCTTGCGTTTCATGGTCTAGCTCATAGGGTCCCGGAACCGAGTGTACCGCACTGAATGCATCTGCATCAATCTTGACTATTTCATGCAGGCGCATGTAGGCAATCCCTCTCCGGACGCCAAGAACAAGGGAAGGAATACCCCCATGAAGCTTTATTACTCCCCCGGTGCCTGCTCGCTCTCCCCCCATATCGCCCTGCTCGAGGCCGGGCTCCCCTACGACCTGATCAAGGTCGATCTGCGCGCCAAGAAGCTCGAAAACGGCGAGGATTTCCTCCAGGTGAACCCTAAGGGCCAGGTGCCGGCGCTGGCGCTGGATACCGGCGAGATGGTCACCGAGGGGCCGATCATCATCCAGATGATCGCCGACAAGGCCGCCGACAAGAAGCTGGCGCCGGCGAGGGACTCCAACGAGCGCTACAAGCTGCTCGAATGGCTGAACTACACCACGACCGAGCTGCACAAGAATCTCGGCCCGATGTTCTCGCCCGTGCTCGCCGACGACGCCAAGGCCTTCTTCAAGGACCGCGCCATGGGCAAGTTCAAATATGTCGAGAGCCAGCTCGCCGGACGCGACTATCTGATGGGCAACCAGTTCACGGTCGCCGACGGCTACCTCTTCACCATGATCATGTGGGCGCAGGACCGGCTCGGCTTCGATCTCTCCGGCCTGCCGAACGTGACCGCCTACAAGGCCCGCGTCGCGGCGCGCCCGAAGGTGCAGGAGGCGCTGAAGAAGGAAGGCCTGCTCAAGGCGGCCTGAGCTCGCTCACCACGACCGCGATAGAGCCGGGTCGATCGATCCGGCTCTTTTTTGTTGTGGATTCGCCGATCCCCTTTCTCGACACCGGAGGCGGAAAGTCTCAATTTAACCTGCATTATAGCGATTAATACTAAGTCGGTGTAGTTCCGGCTGAGGGCGTGGCCGTCCTTGTTCGAGCGATCCAACTGACCGACTATGACCTGCGGCGCCCTCCGCTCCAACTGGTCTAAAAATGTGACGATCGCCTTTACCCTTTTATTGACCAGCACCCTGGTTGGGCTGGCAACCAGTTTGTACTTTCGGGTTTGGACATTGATGCTGGAGTCGCCGCTGATCGCGGTGCTCGCGGCGATCGTGCTCCAATCCGACGGCTTTTCCTTTGCCACCGGCGCTCCGATCGTCGTCGCCTGCCTCGCCTTCAACCAGTTCGCCTATCTCGCCGGCGCTTTCCTCTCGCCGGGGCATAACGACTCAATAGCTGAAGAAATTGACGGCCTGCCAGACCGCCGCAGCGAGCACAATATCCGCGGCCAGAACGAGTAGCGCGAGGCCAGTCCATGACGGGCCTTTGCCCCGCAGACGCAGCGGCTTCCACCGCCGCGACGGCGGCAACGAAGGCAACGGATCCTTCGCCACGACCTCCGCGGCATTTTCCCTGAGCGCAGAACTCATCGCACGACACCCTCACGCTGATCGTCGCCCCGGCGATCGACCAGCAAGAGTGATGCCAGCAGCGTGGTGCCAGTGGGGAACAAGCGTGGCGGGACTTTGACCGGCATGACCGTCGCACAACAGGATCAAGTCGGATCGATGACCGGCTTGATCCTGCGCGAGTTTGCCCCGGAAGTTTACGCCGCCTGCTTCTTCGGCGGGAAGCGGCCGTAGAAGGTTTCGCCCTTGGCGGCCATCTCCTCGAGCAGCTTCGGCGGCGTGAAGCGCGAGCCGTACTTCTTCTCGAAGCTGTGGCAGAGCGCGACGAAGTTCTTGGTGCCCATGAAGTCGATGTAGGACAGCGCACCGCCGGTGAACGGCGCGAAGCCGAAGCCGAGGATCGAGCCGACATCGGCCTCGCGCACGTCGGTGATGACGTGATCCTCGACGGTGCGCGCGGCCTCCACCGCCTGCACCACCAGGAAGCGCTGCTTCAATTCCTCGACGCTGAGCGTGTCGGGATCGAGCTGCTTCGGCTGCAGATTGGCGAGCCCCGGCCACAGGCTCTTCTGGCCCTTGCCCTTCTCGGGATAGTCGTAGAAGCCCTTGCCGTTCTTGCGGCCGAAGCGGCCCTGTTTCTCGACCATCTCGACCATCAGTTTCTTCTGCGCCTGGTCGATCGCGTTGGGGCCGAGATCGGCCTCGGTCGCCTTGGTGATCTTCAGGCCGAGATCGAGCGCGACCTCGTCCTGCAGCGACAGCGGCCCGACCGGCATGCCGGCCATCTTGGCGGTGTTCTCGATCATCGCCGGCGGCACGCCTTCGAGCAGCATCTCGTTGCCCTCGGAGATGTAGCGCATCACGCAACGGTTGGCGAAGAAGCCGCGGGAGTCGTTCACCACGATGGGCGTCTTGCCGATCGCGCGCACATAGTCGAGTGCGGTCGCCAGCGCGACGTCGCCGGTGTTCTTGCCGAGGATGATCTCGACCAGCATCATCTTCTCGACCGGCGAGAAGAAGTGGATGCCGATGAACTTGCCCTGGTCCTTGAACTCCTCGGCCAGCGAATTGATCGGCAAGGTCGAGGTGTTGGAGGCGAAGATGGCGCCCGGCTTGAGCAGCGGCTGCGCCTTGGCATAGGTGTCGGCCTTGACCTTGCGGTCTTCGAACACGGCCTCGATGACGAGGTCGCAGTCCGAGATCACGTTGTAGTCGGCCGTTGTCGAAATCCGCGCCAGGATGGCGTCGGCCGCGTCCTGCTTCATCCGCCCCTTGGCGATCAGACCGTCGACCACGGTCTTGGCGTGGCCCTTGCCCTTGTCGGCGCTCTCCTGGTCGCGATCGACCAGCACGACGTCGATGCCGGCCTGCGCCGACACATAGCCGACGCTGGCGCCCATGAAGCCGGCGCCGATCACGGCGAGCTTCTTCACCTTGGTCGGCGGCACGCCCGCTGGGCGGCGGGCCCCCTTGTTCAGTTCCTGCATCGACAGGAACAGCGAGCGGATCATCGCCGCGGCTTCCTTCGAGCGCAGCACCTTGGTGAAGTAGCGCGACTCGACCCGCAGCGCAGCGTCGATCGGCAACTGCAGGCCTTCATAGACGCAGCTCATGATGGCGCGCGCGGCCGGATAATTGTCGTAGGTCTCGCGCCGATAGATCGCGTTGCCGGCCGGGAACATCTGCATGCCCATCTTGGAGAAGACGGGACCGCCGGGCAGCTTGAAGCCCTTCTCGTCCCACGGCGCGACCGCCTTGCCGCCGCCCTTGATCCAGTCCTTGGCGGCCTTGATCAGGTCTGTCGCGGGCACCACGGCGTGAATCAGGTTGAGTGCCTTGGCGCGGGTCAGATTGACCGCCTCACCCTTGAGCAGCAATTGCATCGCGTCCGCCGGCTGCACAAGACGCGGCACGCGCTGGGTGCCGCCGGCGCCGGGGAACAGGCCGACCTTGATCTCGGGCAGGCCGAGCCGGGTCTTCGGGTTCTCGGCCGCGACGCGGTAATGGCAGGCCAGCGTGATCTCGAAGCCGCCGCCGAGCGCAAGGCCGTTGATCGCCGCGACCCACGGCTTGCCCGAGGTCTCGATCGCGCGGAACGACTGCGACATCCGGCGGCTCTGCTCGAACAGCATCTGGTTCGCGGCTTCCTCGCCCTTCTCCTTGAAGAGCTGCGCGTAAGAGCGGTTCATGCCCTCGAGCATCGAGAGGTCGGCGCCGGCGCAGAACGCCTCCTTGGCCGAGGTGATCACGACGCCCTTGATCGCGGCATCGCCGGTCGTCTGCTTGATGATCTCGTCGATTTCCTGGGTCGAAAGCTCGTCGAACACGTTCATCGAACGATCAGGGATGTCCCAGGTGACGAGCGCAATGCCGTCGGCGTCGACTTCGAACTTGAAATTCTTGTAAGCCATGTTGCGGTTCCCAATCTCTCCGTCATCCTGAGGTGGCCTCGCTCTTGCGAGGCCCTCGAAGGATGACCCGATGAATTTATCCATCCTTCGAGGCTCGGGCTTCGCCCTCGCACCTCAGGATGACGCTGCCTGCTCGGTTACACCCGTTCGATGATGGTGGCGGTACCCATGCCGCCGCCGATGCACAGCGTCACCAGCGCGGTTTCCTTGTTGGTGCGCTCGAGCTCGTCGAGCACGGTGCCGAGGATCATCGCGCCGGTCGCCCCTAACGGATGGCCGAGCGCGATCGCGCCGCCATTGACGTTGATCTTGGCGTTGTCGATGTCGAACGCCTGGATGTAGCGCAGCACCACCGAGGCGAAGGCCTCGTTGAGCTCGAACAGGTCGATGTCCGACTTCTTCATGCCGGAGCGCTCGAACAGCTTTTCGGTGACGTCGACCGGGCCGGTCAGCATCATCGCGGGCTCCGAGCCGATATTGGCGAAGGCGCGGATTTTCGCCCGCGGCTTCAGGCCATACTTGGCGCCCGCCTCCTTGCTGCCGAGCAGCACAGCGCCGGCGCCGTCGACGATGCCGGAGGAATTGCCGGCGTGATGCACGTAATTGACCTTCTCGACCTCGGGGTGCGACTGGATCGCCACCGCGTCGAAGCCGGCCATCGCCGCCATCGCCGCGAATGACGGCTGCAGCTGCGCCAGCGACTGCATCGTCGTGGTCGGGCGCATGTGCTCGTCCTTGGCGAGGATGGTCAGGCCGTTGACGTCCTTGACCGGCACCACCGACTTGCCGAAGCGGCCCTCGTCCCAGGCCTTGGCCGCGCGCTGCTGGCTCTGCACCGCATAAGCGTCGACGTCGTCGCGCGAGAAACCGTATTTGGTCGCGATCAGGTCGGCCGAGATGCCCTGCGGCATGAAATAGGCCGGCACCGCCATCGAGGGATCCATCGGCCAGGCGCCGCCGGAGGCGCCGATGCCGACGCGGCTCATCGATTCCGCGCCGCCACCGATCACGAGCTCATGCTGACCGCTCATGATCTGGGCCGCGGCGAAGTTCACGGCGTCGAGGCCGGAGGCGCAGAAGCGGCTGATCTGCACGCCCGGCACCTTCTCGCCGAGGCCGGCGTTCAGCGCCGCGAAGCGGGCGATGTCGGAGCCGGCCTCGCCGACCGGGTCGACCACGCCGAGCACGACGTCGTCGACGGAATCCTCGGGAAGATTGTTGCGCTCCTTGAGCGACTTCAGCGGCACCGTCGCGAGCGCCAGCGCGGTGACCTCGTGCAGCGCGCCGTCGGCCTTGCCGCGGCCGCGCGGGGTACGAACGTGATCGTAGATGTATGCCTCAGGCATGACGCCCTCCTTGATATGAGGATCATAATATATACGGAAGGACACGCCGCCGCAGCGGTGCGGCGGCAATTTTTCAAGGCTTTCTTGTTTGACGCGTTTTCTTCACGCGAACCGGTCTCCACTTCGCTGGAAAACGCTTCAGAACGCTTCCGCGGCCAATTCCATCGTGGTGGCGCTGCCGCTCTGGATCCGGGCCAGATGCACGGCAGTCTCCGGCAGCAGCTTCTCCATGAAGAAGCGCCCGGTCACGAGCTTGGTGTTGAGGTAAGGCGTGGTGCCGGCAGCGGCCTTGTCCTGCGCCACCTTGGCCATCTTCGCCCACATATAGCCGAGCGCGACGAGGCCGAACAATTTCATGTAGTCGGTCGCCGCGGCGCCGGCATTGTCTGGCTTGGTCAGCGCGTTCTGCATCAGCCAGCCGGTGGCCTGCTGCAGATGGCCGAGCGCGGTGGAGAGCGGGGTGATGAACGGCTTCATCGCCTCGTCGGCGCCATGCTCCTTGGCGAAAGCGCCGACCTCTCCGAAAAACGCCATCGCGGCGCGGCCGCCGTCGCGCGGCAGCTTGCGGCCGACCAGGTCGAGTGCCTGGATGCCGTTGGCGCCCTCATAGATCATCGCGATGCGGGCATCGCGCACGAACTGCTCCATGCCGTGCTCGGCGATGTAGCCGTGGCCGCCGAACATCTGCTGCGCCGAGACCGTGTTGGCGAACCCGGTGTCGGTCAACACGCCCTTCAGCACCGGCGTCATCAGGCCCATGTGATCGTCCGCGGCCTGGCGATCCCCGGCGTCGTTGGAGCGGTGCGCGACGTCGCTCTTCAGCGCGGTCCATACCACCATGGCGCGCGCCGCCTCGTTGAAGGCGCGGATGGTGAGCAGCGTGCGGCGCACGTCGGGATGCACGATGATTGGATCGGCCGGCTTCTCGGGTTCCTTCACGCCGGTCAGCGAGCGGCCCTGCAGGCGCTCGCGGGCATAGGCGACCGCGTTCTGATAGGCGACCTCGGACTGCGCGAGGCCCTGCACGGCGACGCCGAGGCGAGCCTCGTTCATCATCACGAACATGCCCTGCATGCCCTTGTTCTCTTCGCCGATCAGCCAGCCGGTGGCGTTGTCGTAGTTCATCACACAGGTGGAATTGCCGTGGATGCCCATCTTGTGCTCGATCGAGCCGCAGCTGACGCCGTTGCGCGCCCCGAGCGAGCCGTCGGCATTGACCAGCACCTTCGGCACCACGAACAGCGAGACGCCCTTGATGCCGGCCGGCGCGCCTTCGATGCGCGCCAGCACGAGATGGATGATGTTCTCAGTGAGATCGTGCTCGCCGGCGGAGATGAAGATCTTGGTGCCCGTGATCTTGAAGCTGCCGTCGGCCTGGCGCACCGCCTTGGTGCGGAGCAGGCCGAGATCGGTGCCGCACTGCGGCTCGGTCAGGTTCATGGTGCCGGTCCACTGGCCGGCGACCATCTTCGGCACATAGGTCTGCTTCTGCTCGGGCGTGCCGTGCACCAGCAGAGCCGCGGTCGCGCCCATGGTCAGCCCGCCATACATCGAGAACGCCATGTTGGCGGAGATCTGGAATTCGTTGACGGCCTGCGAGAGCGTCACCGGCAGGCCCTGGCCGCCGAATTCCGTCGGCGCCGAGAGGCCGAGCCAGCCGCCTTCGGCGACCTGCTTGAAGGCATCCTTGAAGCCCTTTGGCGTGGTGACGCTGCCGTCGTCACTGCGCTTGCAGCCATCGAGATCGCCTGTGCGGTTGAGCGGCTGCAGCACCTCTTCGCTGAGCTTGGCGGCCTCGCCGAGGATCGCCTCGCGCACATCGGCCGACGCATCGGTGAAACCGGGAAGATTGCCGTAGCGGTCGATCTGGAAAACGTCGTTGAGCAGGAAGCTGACGTCTTCGACGGGGGCTTTGTAGGTTGGCATGCTGGTCTCCCGGCTGGCACGTGGCCGCAAGTGCGACGGACGCTGCGCAGCGTGTCCTTGGGTTTGTTGGAGCGGACCTTATCCGGTTCCGGAGGTCCGCGGCAGATGCTATCGCGACTGTGATTGCGACGTTGCGCCGCTTTGCTTCATCAACTCCTCGCCCATCATCCGATGCAGCAGGTTGATCGCCTTCAGCGGACGCACCATCACCTTGAAATGCGTGATCCGGCCGTCACCATCGAACGTGATGATATCGACGCCGTTGAGCTTGATGCCGTCGATCTCGTTCTCGAATTCGAGCACCGCGCCGGTGTCGCTCTGCCACTCGCCGAGATACCTGAAGGTCGGACCGCCGAGCACCTTGGCGGCGCTGGTGAGATATTTGAAGGTGATGTCACGGCCGCGCTGCGGCGTGTGCACGACCGGGCTTTCGAACACCGCGTCGGGATGCAGCAGATCCCACAGAGCGGCGGTGTCGTGGGACTTCATGTAGGCGTACCACTTGTCGAGGCCCGGCTTGCTCATTCGGACGTCTCCTGCGGCGGGGTTTAAGAAAAGCCTGAACCACCGGCGCGCGCGACAGCGCGGCACGCCGATCACCATATGCATATTGACGCATATGCACAGTAACGCATAAAGTCAAGCAAACTTCAGAATGGCCTTTTGGGGAACTGAGATGGAGGTGGGCGTTGGCACTCGGTGACGCAATCCTCGCCTGCCTCACGGAACGTCCGATGACGGGCTATGAGCTCGCCAAGACGTTCGACGCCTCGATCGGCTTCTTCTGGAAGGCCGACCATCAGCAGATCTACCGCGAGCTCTCGCGGCTGCGCGACAAGGGCCACGTCCAGGGCCGCGAGGTGGTACAGTCGGGCAAGCCCAACAAGCTGGTCTACACGCTGACGGCCGAGGGCCGCGCGGCGCTGAAGCACTGGGCGGCGCGGCCGAGCGTTCCGCCCTCGATCAAGGACGACCTTCTGGTCCGGCTCTATGCGCTCGACTGCGTCGACATCGAGCCGCTGCGCAACGACCTGATGGCGCGGCTGGAGCATCACCGCGACCGCTATGAGCGCTACGAGCGCCTGCTCAACAAGCGCTTTCCCGACGGCACCGCGCCGCCGGCCGACGTCGGCAAGATGCTCAGCCTGCGCCTCGGGATGCGCCATGAGCGCATGGTGGTGGAATGGTGCGAAGAGGCGCTCGACGCGCTGTCGGCGATGTCCGGCCGCAGCAATGTGCTGCCGCTCGACGACGGCAAGCGCGAGAGCAACGGCTAGAAACAAATCTCCAACTTCCCCTTGAAAAGGGGAGGTTGCTTTGCTCGAAGAGCAAAGCGGGTGGGGATCATCTCTCTCCACACGCAGCAGTGTGTGCGGCTGACCCCCATCCCGACCTTCCCCCTTTCAGGGGGAAGGAGAAGTTCGGCGGCAACACAAGTCGCTGTCGCTGTCCTGATCCGGCGCAACAGGTTCCCGGATTCCCTAACTTTAGAGCCCGTCGGCCGCATTCCTTAACCCGTTATTTACCGTGACGGGAAAAAGTCAGCAGCTGAGGCAGACGCCCAGCGCAGAATTCGATTGTCTCTTAACGGGAATGCGCGGGGAGGCTGCGGGCGCAGGGTGTAGCGCCGGAGTCGGGACCGGACGGAATCATGAATTCGCGCGTATCGTGGAGTGTTGACGGCATCGATCCCTCCGTCCGCGAAAGGGCCGAGGCGGCTGCGCGCCGCGCCGGCATGTCGCTGAACGACTGGCTCAACTCCACCGTCGGCGAACCGAGCCCGCCGGATTGGCGCATGGAGCAGCGGCAGCCGATGCCGAGCCGGGAAAGCCGCGAGGTCGCCGATATCCACCAGCGGCTCGACGCCATCACCCGCCAGATCGAACAAATTGCAAAGCCGGTGACGCGCGCCGAAGCGGTGCGCGCCGAAGTGCCGCGCGGCCAGCCCGCCGTCGCACGACAGCTGAACGACGCGATTTCGCGCCTCGATGCCCGGCTGTCGCAAATTTCGCGGCCGCAGCCGGCGCGCGAGCCGCAGCCGATGCGTGAATCGCAGATGCACCGTGAGTCGCAGATGCATGACCGGCAACTGGAGGAGAGGCTGCGCCAGGCGGAGGCGGTCGAGCGCGCCGCAGCCCAGGTCTATCGCCCCTCGCCGCCGCTGAGCCCGGCCTCGTTCGATTCCGCGATCGCGGAGATCGCCGCGCGCCAGAACGAGCTCGATGTATCAGCACAACGGCAAATGCCGCCGCGCAGCGCGCCGCCGATGGCCGCCTATGCGCCGCCGCCGCCGGCCGGGCCCGACTTCTCCTCGCTCGAGCGTCATCTACTCAAGATCACGAGCCAGATCGAGGCGCTGCAGCGGCCCGACCATATTGAGCAGTCGATCGCGGCCTTTCGCGGCGAGCTTGCGGAAATCCGCCAGGCGATCACCGAGGCGATGCCGCGCCGGGCGATCGAGTCGATCGAGAACGAGATCCGCTCGCTGCATCACCGGATCGACGAGATCCGCCAGGAGGGCCGTAACGGCCAGGGCCAGGCGATCGCCGGCATCGAACGCGCGCTGTCGGAAATCCGCGAGGCGCTGCGCACGCTGACGCCCGCCGAGCAGCTCACCGGCTACGACGAGGCGATCCGCAATCTCGGCGCCAAGCTCGACATGATCCTGCGCGCCAACGACGATCCGTCGACGGTGCATCAGCTCGAGAGCGCGATCGCCGCCCTGCGCGCCATCGTCTCCAACGTCGCTTCCAACGACGCGCTGCTCCAGCTCTCCGGGGACGTGCATGCGCTGGCCGCGAAGGTCGACCAGCTGTCGCAGATGTCGCGCGCCGAGACCTATGGCGATGCCTTCGCCGGGATCGAGCAGCGCATTGCCGCATTGGCCTCGACGCTGGAAACCCGTGAGCGGCCGGCCGGCTACGACAACACCGACGCCATCGAGGGCGCCCTGCGCTCGCTGTCGGAACGGATCGACCGCTTGCAGGTCGGCAACGACAGTTCGTCGGCATTCACCCATCTCGAGCAGCGCGTCTCCTATCTGCTCGAGCGCCTGGAGTCCGCCGACCAGCGCTCCGGCAATCTCGGCCGGGTCGAGGAAGGGCTGCATGACATCATGCGGCACCTCGAGGCGCAACACGCGCACATCGCCTCGCTCGCCGACGCCGCCCGCAACGTCAGCTCCTCGCCGCAGCCGATGATGGACAGCGGCATCGTCGACATGGTGAAGCGCGAGCTGTCCGACATCCGCTTCAGCCAGTCGGAGACCGACCGCCGCACCCAGGATTCGCTGGAGACCGTTCACAACACGCTCGGCCATGTCGTCGATCGTCTCGCGATGATCGAGAACGATCTGCGTACGGTGCGCACCGCGCCGCCAGCTCCCGCGCCGGCCGAATCGCGGATGGAAGCTCCGCGGATGGAGATGCCGCGCACGGCGATGTCGCAGCCGATCGCGCAGCCCAAAGCTGAAGCGTACAAGCCTGAATCGTACAGGCCCGAATTGCCCAATCCTGCGCTGGCGCAGGAGCACTTCATGTCCGCGCCGCGCGAATTCCATGCCGCGCAGTCGGTCGAGAGCGCGCCGCCGCCGCCGCTGCCGCCGCGCGCGATCAGCGAGATTCTCGAGCCGCATGCGGCGTCCGCACGCGCCGCGATCGCGCCGGAACTGCCGCCGGATCATCCGCTCGAACCGGGCACGCGCCCCTCCGGCCGCGTCGCTTCGCCGTCGGAGCGGATCGCGGATTCCGAGCGCGCGATCAGCGATCTTCCCTCCGGCAAGAAGGAGCCGGTCTCGACATCGAGCTTCATCGCCGCCGCGCGCCGCGCCGCGCAGGCCGCTGCCGCGCAACCCGTCAACGAGAAGGCGGCGCGCGCCGCGAGCAAGGCTGCAGCCAAGGCCAAGGAGAAGGCCGACAAAGCCGCGAAGGCGGCTGCCGCCAAGTCCGGCCCGGCCGCGGCCGGCGCGACGGCGACTGGCGCGCCGGAGGCGCAGCCTTCGACCATCACCTCCAAGATCCGTTCGCTGCTGGTCGGCGCGAGCGTGGTCGTAATCCTCCTCTCGACCGCCAAGATGGCGATGAACCTGCTCGACACCAGCTCCGCGCCGCAGATGCCGGCGATCGAGCACAGCGAGCCGGCCACGCCGCCCATGCAGCCGCCTGCCGAGAATTCCGCAGCCCCCGCACCGGCTGCGCCGTCCAGCATGCCCGGGTCGTCAGTCCCCGGGCCATCGATGACCTCGCCGACCCCACTCGGGCGCCAGTCCAACAACACGGCGGCGCCGAACACGCTCGACAGCGCGCAGGTGACGATCCCACCGGCAACCGCGCCCGCACCTGCCGCCGCGCCTGAGCCGGCTGCGACGCCAACAGCCGCCGCCAATGACGTCACCGGCACGATTCCGACCGCACCGCCGCTCGGCGGCAAGCTCGCCATGGTCCAGATCCCGGCGGGCGAGAAGCTGCCCGACGCAATCGGTGGTCCGGCGCTGCGCACCGCCGCGATCAAGGGCGATGCGGCCGCGGCCTATGAAGTCGGCGTCCGCTTTGCCGAGGGCAAGGGCGTGACCGCCAATGTCGACGAAGCCGCCAAATGGTATGGCCGCGCGGCGCAGGCCGGCGTGGTGCCCGCGATGTTCCGGCTCGGCACCTTCTACGAGAAGGGCCTCAGCGTGAAGCGCGACTTCGATGTGGCGCGACGCTACTACGTGCAGGCCGCCGAGCGCGGCAACGCCAAGGCGATGCACAATCTCGCCGTGCTCGACGCCGATGGCGGCGGCAAGGGCGCCGACTACAAGAGCGCCGCGCAGTGGTTCCGCAAGGCGGCCGATCGCGGCGTTGCCGACAGCCAGGTCAATCTCGGCATCCTCTATGCCCGCGGCATCGGTGTCGAACAGAACCTCGCCGAGTCCTTCAAGTGGTTCAGCCTCGCGGCCGCGCAGGGCGACGCCGACGCCGGCCACAAGCGCGACGATATTGCCAAGCGGCTCGACCCGCAGTCGCTGGCCGCAGCGAAGCTGGCAATCCAGACCTTCACCGCCGAGCCACAACCGAGCGATGCGGTCAACGTGCCGGCCCCCGCCGGCGGCTGGGACGGCGCTACCGCGCAGCCCGCAGCGGCGAAGCCGGTCAAGCAACCCTCGAAGCGGACCGCGGCGCTCGCCGCTCCGGCTCGCTAGGTTCGAGACGGCTGCGGCGCCTTGACGGCGCCGCTGTCCTATACCTCCGGCCCTCCGCCGTGTAGACAGGCGCGCAGTTCCGCGCCATCGGCGCACGCGTTCCGGAGGGTCAGGCTTGTCCGTCGACGATCGCCAGGATGATGGAACGGGCCACCGTTCGTCGCCGACCGGTCCCCGCGTTGCGCCGCCGCGACAGGCGCCGTCTCCATTTGCCCGGCGCCCCTCGGCCTCGCCTCCGCCGATGCCGCAAGGGAACGCGGCATCGCGGCCCCGCGCGTTCCGGTTCTCGCTCTGGTCCATCATCATCTTCGTGCTGCTGTTGTCGAGCGTTGCCATCCAGGCTTACCGGGACCTGTCGACGCCGGGCGCCTGGGACTTCTGGCGCGAGACCTACATCGCGGCCAGCATGACGTCGGCCGTGATTCCCGAGGTCGATATCGACGGATCGGGCCGCGGCCGGCGGGCACTTGCGATCGGCGGCAAGATCGGCTCGGCCAGCGCGAGCTGGTTCCGTGACCGGCTCAGCGAGGCGCGTCTCGCACCAGGCGACGTCGTGCTGCTGTCGTCGCCGGGCGGCGCGCTGAACCAGGCCGCCATCATGGGCGAGGTCATCCGCACGCGCGGGCTGGTCACCGCGGTCGCCACCGCCGGCGCCTCGGGCAAGCTCCGCCCCGCGTCCTGCGCCAGCGCCTGCGTTCTGGTCTATGCCGGCGGCCAGACCCGCTATGGCATCGCGGGCTCGCGGCTCGGCGTGCATCGCTTCACGACGAGCACGCCCGTCAGCGATCCCCTCGCCGAGGCACAACGCATCCAGGGCATGGTGCTGGGCTACATGACCAAGATGGGCGTCTCTTCCGGGATCGTCGAGGCGATGTCGCAAACCTCCGATATCCGCTGGCTGAACCCGAAGGAAGCGCTCGCGCTGAACCTGATCACCAAGCCTGTCGATCGGCCGTGAGGCGGCACGGGCGTCATTAATCTGAATCATCAACCACGTCCGCAGACGGCGGCCGAGTGCGGCGAAAAATGCCCCCGGGAGCGGATTCTTTAGTCCCTCCCCCCGCCGATTTCAGTTATGCAAGAACGCGGCAATCGACCCGCGTTCGCCTGCTTCTTGCGCGCCGACCGGATTCGTTCAGCCGGAGAATGCCCGACCAGAACGACATCACGCCGTGATGCGGCCTTGCGCCGATCGCGCGGCGAACCGACAAGAAGCGACGCGCGTGCAGCTCTACCTCCCGATCGCCGACATTCCGGTCAATGTCTTCCTCATCCTGGCGATGGGCGCGGCGGTTGGATTCGTCTCCGGCATGTTCGGGATCGGCGGCGGCTTCCTGATGACGCCGCTGCTGATCTTCGTCGGCATCGCGCCCGCGGTCGCGGTCGCCTCCGTCGCCAGCCACATCGCGGCCTCCTCATTCTCCGGTGCCATTTCCTATTGGCGCAGACGCGCGATCGACCCGCTGCTGGCGGCGGTGCTGCTGGTCGGAGGCACGCTCGGCACCACGCTCGGGGTATGGACCTTCACCTTCCTGCGCTCGCTCGGCCAGCTCGACCTGATGATCGCGCTGTCTTACGTTATCCTGCTGACGACGGTCGGCGGGCTGATGTTCTGGGAAGGCCTGCGCGCGATGCTGCGCGCCCGCGGCGGCCGCCCCGTCACCCTGCGCAAGCCCGGCAGCCATGGCTGGATCCATGGCCTGCCGCTGAAGCTGCGCTTCAAGCGCTCCAAGATCTACCTCTCCGTCATCCCGATCGTCGTGGTCGGGCTCGCGATCGGCTTCATCGGCGCGGTGATGGGAATCGGCGGCGGCTTCATCCTGGTGCCGCTGATGATCTATGTGCTGCGGGTGCCGACCTCGACCGTGATCGGCACCTCGATGGTGCTCACCCTCGTCACCATGGTGTTCGCGACCATGCTGCACGCCGTGACCAACCATCTGGTCGACGCCGTGCTGGCACTGATCCTGATGGTCGGCGGCGTCACCGGCGCGCAGTTCGGCGCTCGCGCCGGCCAGAAGATCCGCGGCGAGCATCTGCGCCTGCTGCTCGGCCTGCTCGTGCTCGCGGTCGGCATCCGCTTTGCGGTGGAGCTGGTGATCCGGCCGCAGGACCTGTTCAGCATCCGCGAAACCGGCGGAGCCCCGCCATGAGGCTGCGCACGGCGCTCGCGATCATCGGCTTCGGCGTCGCCTGCCTGGCGGTCGCGCCCGCTCATGCCGAGCGCCTGATCGTGTCGGTCTCCAATCACCGCGTCACGGTGACGCCGAACTATTCCGGCGGCGAGCTCGTGCTGTTCGGCTCGGTCGAGAAGGACGACAAGACGCCGTCAAACCGCGCGAACTACGACCTCGTCGTCACGGTCTCCGGCCCGCGCGCCGACATGGTCACGCGGCGCAAGGAGCGCAAGTTCGGTATCTGGATCAACACCGACTCGCGCCAGTTCCTGCAGGTGCCGGGCTATCTCGCGCTGTTCTCGAATCGCCCGTTCGACCAGATCGCCTCGCCCGAGGTGCAGCGGCGGCAGCAGCTCGGCCTCAACAACGTGCTGCTGATGCAGCGGGTCGGGCCCGACTATGCCGACGTGGTGCCGAACGACCCCTTCCGCAGCGCCTTCGTGCGGCTGCGCTCCGAGCACGGGCTGTACCGTGAGGCGACCTCGGCGGTGACCTTCCTGACCCCGACGCTGTTCCGCACCGGCATTCCGCTGCCGGCGGAGGTGCCGATCGGCACCTATAATGTCGAGATCAAACTGTTTTCCGACGGCGCGCTGGTGACCAAGGCCGAGACCGCGTTCGAGATCGTCAAGGTCGGCTTCGAGCAATTCGTCGCCACCACCGCGCGGCAGAACGGCTTTGTCTACGGCCTGATCACCGCGTTCATGGCGCTGATGACCGGCTGGATGGCCTCGATCGTGTTCCGCAAGGATTGATTTAGCCAGCCCTGCTTTGCAACGCGCTTTCGAACGCGTCGCCGAGGATCGAGAGGCCAAGATCGATCTCGTCGTCGCTGATCGTCAGCGGCGGGGCGATGCGGAACACGCTGCCCATGCCGGGCAACTGAACGATGTTGGTGCTCAGTCCAAGCTGCATGCAGCGCTGGGAGACACGCGTTCCGAGCGCTTCATCAGGCTCCTTGCTGTAACGGTCGCGCACGATCTCGATGCCCTGCATCAGCCCCCTGCCGCGCACGTCGCCGATGCATTCGAACCGGTTCTGCAGTGCGAGCAGCCCGTCCCTCAGCCGCGCGCCCGCTATCCTGGCGCGCTCGACCAATCTGTCGCGCAGGATGATCTCGATGACCTTCAGCCCGACCGCGGCCGGCATTGGGTCCGACACATGCGTCGTGTAGAACAGGAAACCACGTTCATGACACCGCTCTTCGATCTCGGCGGAGGTGACGACCGCAGCCAGAGGCAGGCCGGCACCGAGCGTCTTCGACAAGGTCAGGATGTCAGGCACGGCGCCGTCGTGCTCGAAAGCGAACATGGCGCCGGTTCGGCCGAGGCCGGTCTGTGCTTCGTCGACGATCAGCAGCATGCCGCGTGCCCGGCACAGCTCTTTGAGCTCGGCAAGGTAGCCTTCAGGCAGGTCGATCAGCCCGCCGGAGCTGAGGATCGGCTCGGCGATCATGCAGGCGAGCGAGCCGGTCGATTGGCGATCGATCAGATCGAAGGCGTAGGCCAGCTCGGCCCGCCAATCGGCCGTGTTGCCGAAGCGCGGGCGATAGGGGTTCGGCGTCGGGATCGCGAGCGAGCCGACCGGCGCGGGACCATAGCCCTTGCGGCCGGCCGAATAGGTCGTTCCGGCCGCGCCAGACGTCATTCCGTGCCAGGACTGTGCGAACGCGACGGTCTCGAAGCCGCCGGTGGCGAGCTTGGCCATCTTGATTGCCGCCTCGTTCGACTCGCCGCCGGTGCTGAGCAGCATGACGCGATCAAGCCCCGGCGGCAGCAGGCCCGCGAGTTGTTCGGCCAGCGCGACGACCGGGCGCGTCAGCATGCCACTGAAGAGATGGTCGAGCCGTTCGGCATGCTCGCTGATGGTCTGGACGATTTCCGGGTGACCGTGACCAAGCACGGCGCTCATCTGCCCGGACGTGAAATCCAGGATGGCTCGACCATCGGCGTCATAGACGAAGGATCCGGAGGCGCGCTCGATGATGACGGGAGCGAACGTCCCGCCATAGCGAATGAGGTGCCGCCGCGCGCGATCCCAAAAAGATTTGTCGTCATTTCCGGCCATGCTCGCTCCTTGCTGCTCGGTCGCAGCGATCAAGAACCCTCGCACCACATCCTATGCGCGCGCCAAGGCAATGACATTGCGATTTGAGATGCTTTTCACCCATTTTTCTGCAATAAATTGCGCAAACGATGGAAAGTGCGAAAGAAATGGGAATCGCGATCGTGATCGACGAGATCGACCGAAAAATCCTCGACGTGCTGCAGGTTGAGGGGCGCATCACGAATCTCGAGCTGGCCGAACGGATCGGCCTCTCGTCTGCCCCCTGCATGCGACGCGTCCGCACCCTCGAAGAGGCCGGCGTCATCAATTCCTATGTGGCGCTGGTCGACCCAACGCGGGTTGGACTCGGGTTCGACGTGATCGTCGAGGTCCGTCTCAAGCAACAGAACAGGGAATCCTTCGCGCGCTTCGAGAGGAAGGTGATCGACCTTCCGGAGGTCGTCGAATGTTGCATGATTGCCGGCGATTGGGATTACTCGCTACGGATCGTGTCCTCGGACCTCGCGCGCTATCAATCCTTCATCCTCGACCGCCTCATGCATCCGGACACCGACATCGCAAGCTACCGTACGACGATCATCCTGCGAAAGGTCAAATCGACCACCAAGATCGATAGCTCGCTGTTCGGCGAGGGTTGAGGAGTTCGAACGAGCTACAGCAGGAATCCGATCCCCATCGCGATCACGCTGAGCGCCATTGCGCCGGTCGAGAGCCAGCCGAGCCAGTACAGCCAGCCGCCGACCACGAAGCGGTCCATGACGTTCCGGCGGCGGGCCATGAACATCAGCAGCACCATCACGGGCACCGCGAGCACGCCGTTGACGACCGCGCTCCAGTACAGCGCCGCGATCGGATCGATCGGCGTGAAGTTGAGCGCGATGCCGATGCCGCCCGACAGCGCCAGCACCGAATAGAACGCAATCGCCTCCTTCGGCCTGCGCGTCAGCCCAACCGGCCATCGCTGGCCCTCGCCGACCGCATAGGCCGTTGCACCCGCAAGCACCGGGATCGCCAATAGGCCGGTGCCGACGATGCCAAGCGCGAAGATCACCTCGGCAAAGGGCCCGGCGATCGGGCGCAGCGCCTCGGCGGCCTGCGCCGAGGTCTGGATGTCGGTCTTGCCGGTGGCATGCAGCGATGCGGCGGCGGTGACGATGATCGACAATGCGATCAGGTTCGAGAATGCCATGCCGGTGATGGTGTCGGCACGGATGCGCGAGAATTCGTGCCGGGCGCCGTAATGCCGCTCGATCAGCGGATGCTTGGTGACATCGACCCGCTGCTCCTCCGCCTCCTGCGAGGCTTGCCAGAAGAACAGATAGGGCGAGATCGTGGTGCCGAGGATCGCAACGATGGTCGTGAAATAGTCGGCGCTCCAGCTGATGCGCGGCAGCAGCACGCCGGCCAGGGCCTCAATCCACGACACCTTGGCAAAGGCGAGCGCCGCGACATAGGCGAACAGGCTGAGCGTCAGCCATTTCAGGATCGCGACGTAGCGCCGGTAGTTCATGAAGATCTGCGCGGCCACCGAGGTGACGCCGAACAGCACTACATAGAGAATGGCCGGACCGCCGATCAGAAGCTTTGCCGCATCGGCCATGGCCGACAGGTCGGCCGCGATGTTGATGGTGTTGGCAATCGACAGCAGCGTCACCACGACGGCGAGCAGCCAGCCTGGATAATGCCTGCATACATTGCCCGCGATGCCGTGCCCGGTGACGCGGCCGACCCGCGCCGAAATCTCCTGGATCGCGCTCATCAGCGGAAACGTCAGCAGCATGGTCCAGCCAATGCCGTAGCCGAGTTGCGCGCCGGCCTGGCTGTAGGTGCCGATCCCCGAAGGGTCGTCGTCGGATGCGCCGGTGATCAGGCCGGGGCCGAGCGTCTTCAGGACGCGGTTGAAACTGAACGGCTGGCGCCGGGGCTTCGCCGCCGGCGCATCGTCATGTTTGTCGTGTGGTGAGATTGTCCCTTGCCGCGTCATGTCCGGTTCCAGCCGTCTGACAACGAGCCGAATACCGGCAAGTTCCTGAGGCGAAACCTACGGCTCGATGACCGTGGCGACGCCGGGTTCGAGGATGCGCAGACGGCGGCCGAAGCCGAGCGTATCGAAGCTCGCGCGCAGGTCGCTCGCGCTCTGCCGGAAATGCGCCCAGCCGTCGGTATGAACCGGCACGATCACCGCGTCCGCAAAGGCGCGTGCGGTTTCGATCGCGTCATTGGTGTCCATGGTGAGATGGAATGGGCCGCGGGTTTGCGCCGCGCCGGCGAACGGCAGCACCACGCCGCAGTCGAAGCGCCGCGCGACCTCGGCGACGCCGTCGAACCAGGTGGTGTCGCCGCTGACATAGACCGGACGGCCGGGCTTCGCCGGCTCGACGACGAAACCGATGACGTCGCCGGACAACGGCTCGATCCCGGCCGGTCCGTGCCGCGCCGGCGCCGCGGTGATGGTGAGTGTCCGGCCGCCCTTCCGCAACTCGGTCGTGGCCCAGGGCGCAAAGCCCTCGGCGTTGCCGCCGAGCCGCCTGGCGCCGGCCTCCGTCGTCAGCACGCGCTTCGCGCCTTTAAGGAAATCCCGGCCGGAATGGTCGAGATTGTCGGAATGCTGGTCGTGGCTCAGCAGCACCGCATCGATCGCGCCGACATCGCGCGCGCCGAGCGCGGGACCCGTCAGTTTCTCCAGTTTCACATGCGGCAGTTGATACTCGCCGGGTGCATCGAAGGTGGGATCGGTGAGCAGGCGGAACCCGTCGATCTCGATCAGGGCGGTGGGGCCTCCGATCAGCGTGATGGTGATACTCACGTCATACTCCTGCTCGTGGGGGCCGCCGGGCGGGTCACCAGGTAAATGCCGAGCGCGACCGGAACGATCCCGAGCAAGTCGCGAAATTCGACATGCTCGCCGAGCACGAGATAGGCGAACAGCATGCCGAGCGGCGGCATCAGGAAGTGATAGGCGCTTGCGGCGGTCGCGCCACACACTTTCAGGAGATGAAACCAGAGCAGATAGGCCAGGATCGAGCCGCCGAGCACGAGAAAGGTGAAGGCGCCGGCGAGACGCATGCTGGGCACGATGTCGCTGACGCTGGAGAGCGTGAAAGCGAACGGCATCACCGCAAGGCCGCCGGCGATGTTCTGGATGCCGTTGCCGATCCACAGGCTACCCTTCGGCGCCAGCAGCTTGAACAGCACCGTGCCGGCCACGATCGAGGCGAGCGAGGCCAGCGTGAACAGGATGCCGTGCGGGCTGTCCGATCCGACCGATATGCGATGCCAGACGATGAAGGCGACGCCGACGATGCCGAGCACGAGACCGATCACCTTGCGCAAGGTCATGCTCTCGCCGAGGAACAGCGCCGCCAACATGGCGGTGAACACCGGATTGGCCGAGACGATCAGCGCGCCGAGCCCGGCCGAGACCGTCTTCAGGCCGGTGTAGCCGAGGCCGAGATAGAGCGCGTTGTTGGCGACGCCGAGCACCGCAAACACCGCCGCATCGCGCCAGGTGAGATCCCATTGGTCGCGGCGCACCCCGGAGATGGCGAGGATCAGAACCCCGGCGAGCGAAAACCGCGCGGCGAGCAGGATCAGCGGCGGGCAATCGGTGACGCCGATCTTGCCGGCGACGAAGGCGTAGCTCCAGAGCAGGCAGAACAGGGCGATCAGCAGCGGCAGGGTGTTGAAGCGGGCGCGCGGGGCGGCCAACGAGGTTGCGGCGGACATGGGCGAATTCTCCTTCGGCCATGATCTAGGCCCGCGTCTTGATATTTGGAAATTAAATGATAGACTGGCATGCAGTGGATTTTTAAATGGAGGCTGCGATGCTCGACCTGGAGCTGTTGCGCAGTTTCGTCTCGGTGGTCGATGCCGGCGGCTTCACCCGCGCCGGAGAGCGTGTCCACCGCACGCAGTCGACGGTGAGCCAGCAGATCAAGCGCCTGGAGGAGGATGTCGGCCAGCCGCTGCTGGTCCGCAGCGGCAAGGACGTCACCCCGACGGAAGCCGGCGAGCGGCTGTTGACCTATGCGCGGCGGCTATTGTCGCTCGCCGAAGAGGCCCGCGACGTGCTCTCGCGGCCCGGCAGCGAAGGCGCGATCCGGATCGGCATCACCGAGGATTTTGCCGCCTATCGGCTGACGAAGCTGCTCGCCACTTTCGCGCGCAGCCATCCCAACTTGCGGCTCGACGTGCGCTCCGGCCAGAGCCTGTTCCTGTACCGCGATCTCGAACGCGGTGACCTCGATCTCGCGCTGATCAAGCGCGCCGCCAATGAGAAGGGCGGCATCGCGGTGTGGCCTGAACGCGTGCACTGGGTCACCAGCAAGAGCCACCCGCGCGATACGACGGCCGGCTCGGTTCCGCTGATCGGTTTCGCCTCGGGCTGTCTCTACCGCGCCCGCGCCATCCATGCGCTGGAGAGCGCCGGCCGCAACTGGCACATGGCCTACACCTCCTCCAGCCTCGCCGGCATCCAGGCCGCCGTCGCCGCGGGCCTCGGGCTCAGCATTCTGTCGGAAATGTCGATCCAGCCCGAGCATCGCGTGCTGACCGCAAGGGACGGCTTTGCGCCGATCGACCGCACCGAGGTCGCCCTCGTCGCCGCCCCCGAAGCCAGCCCGGCGACACTGCGGCTGGCCGACAGGCTCGCGGAGTATTGCGAAAGCGTGCAGGCGAAGGCGGCTTAGGCGAGGTCGCGCAACAATCTCTGCTGTCGTCCCGGCGAAAGCCGGGACCCATAACCACAGGGCTGTGTTGCCGAAGCAAGCTGTGGCCCCCAGCGTCGCGCAACAACGACCATCGGTGGTTATGGGTCCCGGGTCGCGCGGAGCCTGTCATCGGGCGGCGCTTCGCGCCGACCCGTTGGCTTGCCCGGGACGACAGCGAGTGTGGCGCGGCAGGCGAAGGCGGCGTAGGCGAGGTCGCGCAACAATCTCTGCTGTCGTCCCTGCGAAAGCAGGGACCCATAACCACAGGGCTGTGTTGCCGAAGCAGGCTGTGGGCCCAGCGTCGCGCAACAACGATCATCGGTGGTTATGGGTCCCGGGTCGCGCTTCGCTTGCCCGGGACGACACCGAGAATGATGGCAGATTGGAGCGGCTGGTCGCCGATCGCTAATAACACCGTGACGCGACGAACGCGTGGACGCGGTTGTCGCCGAGCACATGGGCCATGAAGCCGGGCGATCCGAAAATCCGCGTGAACGCGGCGTCGCGGATGCTCAAGCCGCCGGTGTAGGCGCCGAACGCCGGCATCACCGCGCGCTCGCCGTCACAGGCGAAGCAGCGGCGCTCGATCGAGCGGCCGCGGGTCGGCACCCGCGCCTTGGGATGCAGATGGCCGGCGATCTCGCCGCTCGCACCCGTCGGCTCATGACGGAACGCGATCGGACCGATCGCGACCTCGGTCGCGACCACGCCGCCAAGATCGGATGGCAGCGCCGGATCGTGGTTGCCCGAGATCCAGATCCAGTTGCGCCGCAGTTGCAAGGCCGCGAGCGCCTCGCGATCCGGATCCGATAGCCGCGCATGCGCATCGCGGTCGTGAAAGCTGTCGCCGAGCGCGATCACCTGCCGCGGATCGTGCCGCGCGATGACCGCGGCGAGCCGGCTCAGGGTCGCGACCGTGTCGTAAGGCGGCAGCAGCACGCCGCGGGCAGCGAAGCTCGAGCCTTTTTCCAGATGCAGGTCGGACACCACCAAGAGGCTCTGCGCTTCCCAGAACAGCGCGCCGGAGAAATCGGCCACGAATCCGACATCCGCCACCGTGACCCTCGAAACGCGCATGTCGTCACCGTCTCGCAAAGCTAGCGCGCTTGCCGTCACGTCCTGTTCCCCACAATGCCGGTATTACGTCGTCGCCTCCCGCACGAGTTCCTCGGCCGCCTCGGCCAGGAGCTCGTCGGATGCTTCGCCATAAACTGACTCGCGGCCGATTTCCAGCAGCGCGGGGACGGCAAGCGGAGAAACGTGGTCGAGATCCTTGTGGGTGATTCGGCCGTGGATGCGCGAAAGCATGTCGCTGAGGCGGCGAAGATCGAGCAGCCCCGTGGCGGCATCGCCGCGCGCGGCGCGCAGCAGCACGTGGTCGGCCTGATGTTTTCGCAAAACGTCGTAGATCAGGTCGGTCGAGAACAGCACCTGGCGGCGCGACTTCTCCTCGTCGGTGAAGCGGCGCGCGATCAGCCCGGAGATGATGGCGCAGTTGCGGAAGGTCCGCTTCATCAGCGCGGATTCCGCAAGCCACGCTTCGAGGTCATCGCCGAGCATGTCGGGATCGAACAGCGCATTGAGATCGAGCTTGCCGTGCCGGATCATGAAGGAGAGATCGCCGACGCCCCAGACCGCAAGCGCATACTCGTTGGCGACAAAGCCGAGCGGACGGGCGCGGGCGCGCTCCAGCCGGCGCGTCAGCAGCATACCGAGCGTCTGATGCGCGAGCCGGCCCTCGAAGGGATAGCAGACCAGATAATGGCTGCCGCCGCGCGGAAAGGTTTCCACCAGCAGCTCGCGCACCGCAGGCACCCGCGAAAATTTTCGCTGCAGCGACAGCCAGTCGTGCACTTGGTCCGGCAGCGCGTTCCAGGCCCGGCTGTTGTCAAGCAGCTTGCGGACCCGTTCGGCGAGATAGGTCGAGAGCGGGAACTTGCCGCCCATGTAGGACGGCACTTTTGCATCTTTATCATTGGCGCGGGAGACATAGACCTGGTCTTCAACCAAGGCCTCGTAGCGCACCACCTCGCCGCCAAAGACAAAAGTGTCGCCGGACACGAGGCCTTCGATGAAGACCTCCTCGATCTCGCCGAGCATCCGGCCGCCGCGCGCGATCGCGCCGGTCGATCCGCCGCTTTTCCCTTGCCCGCCGGCGCGCGAGCGCACCAGCCGCACCTTCAGCATGGTCTCCTCGACGATGGTGCCGACGTTGAGGCGATAGCTCTGCCGCACCTTCGGATTGGTGACGCGCCAGCGGCCCTGCTTGTCCTGCTTGATGCGCGCGAAACGCTCATAGGTCTTCAGCGCGTAGCCGCCGGTGGCGACGAAATCGACGACATCGTCGAAGTCGGTCCGCGCCAGCGCTGCATAGGGCGCTGCGGTCCTGACCTCATCATAGAGTTCATCGGACAGGAACGGCTTGCCGCACGCGCAGCCGAGCACGTGCTGGGCCAGTACGTCGAGCGCGCCCGAGCGCAAGGGCGGCGTGTCCTGCGCATTCTCCGCGATCGCGTCGATCGCGACACGGCATTCCAGCACCTCGAAGCGGTTGGCCGGCACCAGCACGGCGCGCGAAGCCTCGTCGAAGCGGTGATTGGCGCGGCCGATCCGCTGCATCAGCCGCGACGAACCTTTCGGCGCGCCGATATTGATGACGAGATCGACATCGCCCCAGTCGACGCCGAGATCGAGCGAGGAGGTGCAGACCACGCCGCGCAGCCGGCCCGCGGCCATCGCGTCCTCGACCTTGCGGCGCTGCGCGACGTCGAGCGAGCCGTGATGCAGCGCGATCGCCAGCCCGTCGTCATTCATGCGCCAGAGATCCTGGAACAGCATCTCGGCCTGGCTGCGGGTGTTGACGAACACCAGCGTGGTCTTGTTGCGCTTGATCAGCTCGTAGACCTCGGGCAGCGCATGGCGCGCGCTGTGGCCGGACCACGGCAGCCGCTCCCTGGTGTCGAGCATCTCGACCACCGGCGGCGCGGCACCGCCGGCGGTGACGACGTCGGCGGACGCAGGCTCGCCACCCGGCTGCGGCACCAGGAAACGCGCGAGCTGCTCCGGCTCGGCGACCGTCGCCGAGAGGCCAATGGCACGTATCTGCGGCGCGATGGTCCAGAGCCGCGCAAGTCCGAGCGACAGCAGATCGCCGCGCTTGGAGGTGACGAGCGCATGCAGTTCGTCGAGCACGATGCGCTTCAGCGAGGAAAACAGATAGGGCGCGTCGTCGGACGCCAGCAGCAGCGCCAGCTGCTCCGGCGTGGTGAGCAGGATATCCGGCGGATAGCGCCGCTGCCGCTGCCTCCGCGACACCGGCGTGTCGCCGGTGCGGGTCTCGATCCTGATCGGCAGTCCCATCTCCGCGACCGGCGTCTCCAGATTGCGCGCGATATCGACCGCGAGCGCTTTCAGCGGCGAGATGTAGAGCGTGTGCAGCCCGCCGCTGCGGCGAACGCCGCGACCGGTGGAGATGAGGTTCTTTCTTGGCTCCGCAGCGCTCGCTGGTAGGGCTCCCTCCCCCCTTGCGGGGGAGGGTTGGGGAGAGGGGTAAGCCGTATCGTTCGGAGCAAGCGGCGTACCCCTCTCCCGCCGTCCTTCGGACGTCGACCTCCCCCGCAAGGGGGGAGGTGGCGATCGAGTATGCGGCACAAGCTTTCCGTCTCTGCCCTGCCCCTCTCCACTCAACTCCACCAGCGTCGGCAAGAACCCCGCCAGCGTCTTGCCCGCTCCCGTGGGCGCGATTAGCAGTGCCGAGCGTTCCTCCCGCGCTTTCGCCAGCAGCGCGAGCTGATGCTCGCGCGGCGACCAGCCGCGTGAGGCAAACCAGTCGCGAAACCGGCGCGGCAGGAGATCGGCCGTTTCCGACGGCGGAACGGAGAAGAGATCGAGCGTCGACACGCCCAAGAGGTAGGTGGTTCAGGCGGTTTCGTCGAGGGCGGACGGAAATGGCGGCAGGTGGCAGCGACTCGGCGGGCCGCGAAGCGCTTGGGAGTCACCTCGCCCCGCTGCGGGGAGAGGCATAGGCCGCCCTTGGCGGCCGTTCAAAGAAACGCCGAAGCGAAGCTTCGGCTATGTCGCATCGCCAGATGCGATCCGGGTGAGGGGGTACAGGTCCATCCACGCGGCTCACTCGCGGAGAGAGCCCCTCACCCCAACCCTCTCCCCGTAAGAACGGGGAGAGGGAGAAGAGAGAGCTTCCCCTACTCCGTCATCGGCTCGCCGGCGAGGTCCCAATCCTTGCCGTTGAAGATCGAGACATAGAGCGTCTTCATCGGCGTGTAGTCGTCGGGCGTGTAGCTGTAATTGATGCCGTCGAGGAAATAGGGCGAGTGGAAACCGGCGAGCGTGGTGGCGTGCTTCAGCACGTTGGCGCGCGTCAGGTCGTCGCCGCAGCGGCGCAGGATTTCGCCCATCGTCGCCGCCTGGCCGTAGCCGGCGAACGCGATGGTGTTGTCGGGGTCGATGTTCGGCAGGTACTTCTTGCGCAGCTCCTCGAACGCGACCACGTCCGGATCCTTCTCGTAGCGCGGCACGCCGACTTCCTTGTTGTAGCGGATCGCGACGATGTCCTTGGCGTTATCGAGGCCCGCGGCGCTCAGGATCGAGCGACCGGTCGAGCCCGCCGACAGCAATTGCAGCGGCTTCCAGCCGAGCTCGGTCACCTTGCGGATCGACTGCGACGTCGCCTTGCCGGTGGTGATGTTGTAGAAGACGTCGGCGCCCGACTTCGAGAGATTGATGAGCTGCGAATCGACCGTCGGATCGGTGAGATCATAGGTCTGCTCCATGATCACCTGTGCCTTGCCGCCGGCATCGGCCAGCACCTTCTTGAACGGCCCCAGGAAGTCGCGGCCGAAATCATCGTTCTGGTAGAGGATGCCGACCTTGGCGTTCGGCTTCACGCTGACGACGTGCTTGGCGAGGATGCGCGCTTCGGTCGGATAGAGCGGCAGGCCCGCCATGGTCCATTTGAAATTCTTCGGGTCGTTCCACTTCGAGGCGCCGGTATTGAGCAACAACTGCGGCACGCCCTTGGAATTGAGATATTTGTGCACGGAGGTCTGCGGCGCGGTGCCGAGCGAGCCATAGAGCGCCAGCACCTCCTCCTGCTCGACCAGGCGGCGCGTCGCCTCGACGCATTTCGGCGCGCTGTAGGCATCGTCCATGGTGAGGAATTTCACCTTGCGGCCGTTGATGCCGCCCTTGTCGTTCAGCATCTGGAAATAGGCTTCGCCGACGCGCCCCAGCACACCATAAAGCGAGCCCGGGCCGGAATGCGGCACGGTCTGGCCGAGCTTGATCTCGGTATCGCTCGCACCCGGATCGTACTTCTTGTCGGCGGCCCGGACGAAGGGCGCAGGCAGCACGGACGCGGCGATCACGGACAATGCAGTGGCGCCGAACTCGCGCCGTGTATGTTTTTTCATTATTTCTCTCCCTGAGGCGAAAAGCTCTCGCATTCCGCCTTGCGCCGGGCAAGCGCGAAGTCACAGCTTTGCGGCGCAATGCCGCGTCACGGCAGATGCGTAGCGTGTAGACTCAAGTTTGGGAGCGTGAGGCAGTCTCTTCCCTTTTCCCCCTGTGGGAGAAGGTGAAGCGGTCACGGCTTGATGGCGACGGCGACGAGTCCCGGTGCCGGGATATTGTCTTCATTGCGCGCCGAGAGATCGTCGAGCAGCGCCAGCGTCAGCCCCGCGGCGGCGACGGAGCCGCGCACGTAAGCAGCACTATGGGCGTAGCGCAGTCCCTCGCCGATGATGACGCCTTCGTCGTCATGGGTCTCGGTCGTGAAGGCAAGCACGCCGCCCGGCACCAGCACACGGCTGGCCTCGGCGAGCACGGGCGCGAGATCGGCGACATAGACCATTGCATCCGCGGCCAGGATCAATTCGGCGCTGGCCTCGCGCCTGGCCGAAACGGCCTTCAACATGTCGTCGACCTCGAGCTCGGCATAGAGGCCGGTGGCGCGCGCCTTGTCGATCATGCGCGGCGACAGGTCGATGCCGATGAAGCGATCGACATGCCGCTCGAATGCACCCGCCGCCAGCCCGGTGCCGCAGCCGAGATCGATCGCACGCTTGAAGAAGGCCGGCTGCTTTGCGCCCGCACGCACCGACAGCACCGCCTTGAACAGCAGCGCCGGGCCGCGATAGCCGAGATCGCCGACCAGCGCGGCCTCGAAGCGCGGCGCATATTGATCGAACAGCGTCTGGACATAGCCCGGCGGCATCGCGCTGACGGCCTCGACGCCGAGCTGCATCAGGTACAGGCCGGCGCCATGACGGTCGTCGGGATCGGCGTCGCGCGCGCCGCGGAACGCTGCGATCGCGGCCTCGCGCTGGCCGAGCTCCAGGCGGATCTTGCCCAAGGTGTACCAGGCTGATGGGAATTTCGGCACAAGCTCGATCGCCTGTTCGAGCAGCTCGGCGGCAGCCGGCAGATCGCCCTTCAATTGCAGGTCGCGCGCGAACTCGTAGCGGCGGTCGGCGACGAGGTCGCCGGAGGACAGAAACAGGCGGGGGGCCATTCGCTTTAAGGAACCAATCTCGGCCGGGTCCGGCCATCCATCAAAGCACGGACTTTTTCCGGAGATGGATGCACGGGTCAAGCCTGCGGATCCGGCTAAACATCGCGGATCGAGCGCCTATATAGGGACGATGCGCCCGCAAGACATCCTGATGCCCGTCCCGGCCGGGCTTTGCTGCAAGCCCGGCGGCTTCCACATCGATCCTGTCAGGCCGGTCGAGCGGGCGCTGATCACCCATGGCCATTCCGACCATGCGCGGGCGGGCCATGGCGCTGTGCTCGCGACCCAGGAAACACTCGACATGATGCGGCTGCGCTATGGCGAGAACTTCGCCGGCTCTGTGCAGGCGATCGCCTATGGCGAGGAGATCAGGCTCGGCGACGTCACGGTGACGTTTCATCCCGCCGGTCATGTGCTGGGCTCCGCCCAGATATCGGTCGCCTGCAAGGATACCCGCATTGTCGCCTCCGGCGACTATAAGGATGCGCGCGACCCGACCTGCGCGCCGTTCGAGCTGGTGCCCTGCGACGTCTTCATATCAGAGGCGACGTTTGGATTGCCGGTGTTCCGCCATGGCGATGCCTCCGGCGAAGTGAACAAGTTGCTGGCGTCGGTCAAATTGTTTCCGGAGCGCGCGCATCTGGTCGGCACCTACTCGCTCGGCAAGGCGCAGCGCGTGATCGCGCTGCTGCGCGAGGCCGGCTACGATGCGCCCATCTATTTGCATGGCGCGATGGAGAAGATCACCTATTACTATCAAGAGCGCGGCATTCCGCTCGGCGAGCTCCGGCCCGCACGCGGCATGAAGAAAGCCGAGCTCGCGGGCACCATTACGCTGGCGCCGCCAAGCGCGACATCCGATGTCTGGACGCGCCGCTTTCCCGATCCTGTCACCGCATTCGCCTCGGGCTGGATGCGCGTGCGCGCGCGGGCCCGGCAGGGCGGTGTCGAGCTGCCGCTGGTGATCTCGGATCATGCGGACTGGGACGGGCTGACGGCGACGATCGCCGCCACCGGTGCAGGCGAGATCTGGGTCACCCACGGCCAGGAAGACGCGCTGGTGCATTGGTGCAAGACCAAGGGCCTTGCCGCGCGGCCGCTCGATCTGGTCGGCTATGGCGACGAGGACGAAGGCGAGACGGCCGCACTGACCGGCGAGGCGGAGCCCGCCGGCGAGGCCCAGCCCGTCGGCGAGACCAAGAAGCCATGAACCGCTTTGCCGAGCTGCTCGACCGCCTCGCCTACGAGCCCGGCCGCAACAACAAGATCAAGCTGCTGGTCGCCTATTTCCGCGAGACCGCGGACCCCGACCGCGGCTACGCGCTGGCGGCGCTGACCGGCGCGCTGTCGTTCAAGCACGCCAAGCCTGGGCTGATCCGCGACCTGATCACCGAACGCGCCGACCCGGTGCTGTTCGGCTACTCCTACGACTACGTCGGCGACCTCTCGGAAACGGTCGCGCTGATGTGGCCGAAATCTTCTCCCTCTGACTCTTATACACATCT